>JBAPTX010000611.1:0-3284 GCA_049282375.1 Calditrichia bacterium | reverse complement strand
AGCCGCCGGGAGTAATCCGGGAATCGGATTTAAGATTGAGTTTCTCCAGATTGGGAAGCTGCTTTTCAAAATCCGCCCGCAGCGACTCGAAATTCTGCAGGTCGTCGGGATGAAGGCTGATCTCCAGCATAGTTTCGTTATGCAGATAGTTCAGCAATTCCTGCACTGTTTTTTCCAGTTGTCCCGGTATTACCGCGGGAATTTCTTTGAGCAGTTTCTCTGAGATATTCAAAATCAGATTTAAGAGAATACCTTCGCTTTTTTGAAAAAATTCTTTCTTTTCCGCCTCAAAGCTTGCTACCACCTCTGCCAGCCGGGCCGTTTTTTGGGCGTAATCCGCTTCCGCCTGCCCATAACCGCTCACCCGTCCTTCCTCCAGGCCCTTTTGATAGTGGTCCATCAGTTCCTGCTGAAATTCCTGCCGGGAAACCTGCACCACATCTGTCCGGATTTCGGGTTCGCTGTTTAAACCGTGGCCCGTTTTACCGCTGGCTGCATTCCCGCCCGGGAGCACCACGACTTTTTGAATAGGCCGGCGCAGTTTGAGAATTCGTTTAGACGATGATGTCATCATCTTTTCCCCGGCCGGTTACAAAAATATCACCATCATCTTCCAGTTGTTTGATGATTTCAATAATTCGCCGCTGACTCTCTTCCACTTCTTTCAGACGCACCGGGCCCAGGAATTCCAGATCCTCTTTGAGAAGCTGGGCGGCACGATCCGACATATTTTTGAAAATCTTGACCTTTACGTTTTCGTCGGCCGCTTTCAGGGCCATGGAAAGGTCTTTTTTATCCACCTGCTTCAGGATTTTCTGAATGCCCCGGTCATCAATCATAACGATATCTTCGAAGACGAACATCAGGCTTTTCACCTGCGAAGCCATCTCGGGATCAAATTCCTCGAAATAATTGAGAATGCTGCGTTCGGTCATTTTATTGGCTTTGTTCAGAATTTCCGCCAGCGATTTTGTGCCGCCGGTTTTACTCATGTCTTCCGAAATCACGGTTTCCGCCAGCCCGTCCACCACTTCTTCGATTTCGCGCAAAAGCTGTGGTGATATTTTCCCCAGAGTAGCAATGCGGTAGGCCACATCCACCCGCAGCTCTTCCGGAAATTCCGCCAGCACTTCCGCGGTCTGATCCGGAGTAAGATGGGATAAAATCAGGGCAACGGTCTGGGGATGCTCTTTTATCAGGAAATTCACCAACTGACTGGAGTCGGCTTTTTTAAGAGTGCTGAAGCCGCGCACCTGGGTGGCGGACTTTACCTTTTCAATGAGGTCTTTCGCTTCATTAATACCGAATGCCTTTTCCAGCACGGCCTGAGCAAACTCCAGCCCGCCGCGTGCGATATATTCCCGCGCCCGCAGCAGTTTATAGAACTCTTCATTTATGTGGTTAATGGATTTGGAACGCACGGAATCCAGCTCGGCGATTTCCACACTCAGTTTTTCAATTTCTTTCTCGGACAGGTGCTTGAAAATTTCCGCGGCGGTTTCTTCATCAAGGGAAATCAGCAGGATTGCCGATTTCCGGCGGCCGCTCATCACTTCTGTTTTATTTTCCGCCGCCTGCGGTAGATTTTCTCTCTCAACTTTTGCCGGAACCTGTGCCTGATTCATTTTCCACTCCGTTTATTCATTATCATCCACCAGCCAAACCTTTATCAGGCGGGCGGCATCTTCCGGTTTTTCTCTAACATATTCACGCAGTTTTTCATTCAGCGGACTGTTGGTGCTCAAATTTCCAAAGAAATCTTCAGAGGTTAATACCAGTTCATCAGCATTATCCTGCGATGAAGCGGCGCCGGCTGCCATTGCCGCCGGATATCGCTTGCGGGTTGCAGCCGGCAACTCAGCCAATCCCAGACTCTGCTGAAATAACTTTATCTGCTCCTGAACCTCATCATTGCGGTGCCGCATGTAACCAAACAGGGAGCGCATGAGGATCATGGAAACCACCACCGCCAGCAGCAGAAAAATCTTCTCAACCAGATTGTACCAGTTATTCCAAAAAGGAACTTCGTCCTCCTGCATAAACTCCTCCTGCATGGTCGGCAGAGAGAAGTCCACATTCATTACCGAAATTTTATCATTCCGCTTGCTTTCAAACCCCACCGCCGTACGAACCAGCTCGGTCAGCGTCTGCATTTCCTTTTCATCCCGGGGAATCGACTTCAGCACGGACTCACCATCTTCAGTGGTCGTGGCCTGTCTTTTATTATTGACCAGCACCGCCACCGAAACCCGCTCTACATTTCCCACACCCTCTACAATTCTCTGCACGGTTTTATTTACTTCATAATTGGTAACAATATTGCTGCGTTTGGAAGCGGGAACATTGGCGGTATTGTCCCCGGTACTTCCTACAGGTGTGCTTTCTTCCTGAATTTCCTCGCTTCGTACGGCGGTCTGTTCGGGATCATAATGCTCTTCGCTTTTTTCCACCTGGGTAAAATTCAGGTCGGCCGTTACCCGGACCACTGCGTTGCCGGGACCCAGCACCGGATCCAGCATGGACTGCACTTTCCCGGTCAGGTACTGCTCCACTTTACGGGTGAATTCCAACTGGGTCGTGCTGAGGCTAAGCATATCACTTCCGGTTTGCTCGGCGGACAGCATGCGGCCGCGGGTATCAAGAATCGACACATATTCCGGCTGCATCCCTTCAACGCTGCCGGCCACAAGATTGGCAATCCCGCGAATGACCGCGGGGGAAGGCATACGGCTGTTTTTTAATTTCAGAACCACGGAGGCGGAATGCTGCTGTTCATCTTCTTTAAAAAGAGTTTCGCGGGGAATTACAATATGCACCCGTGCCCGGTCCACTATTTCAATCTGTTCGATGGTGCGGGACAGCTCCCCTTCCAGGGCACGGCGGTAGTTCATCTGCTGCAGAAAATCGGTCATTCCCAGATTGGTTTTATCAAAAATTTCATATCCGACATTACCGCTTTCGGGAAGTCCATCCTGTGCAAAAGAAAGGCGCAATTCATAAACTTTGTCAGTGGGCACCAGGATTGTGCCGCCGCCGCTTTCCAGTTGATAATCAATATTCTGCTCTTTCAGCTTTTCAAGAATTACACCGGCCTCTTTCTGGGAAAGGTCTGTAAAAAGCATTTCGTAATTGGGACGGGCCGTCCACACAAAAACCAGAAAAAGGATGGCCAGGCCTGCCGCCAAACCAATAAACAAAGTAATTTTCTGTTTGGCATTCAGGCGGTTGAAAAATGTATTGAGTTGTTCTTTTACCGGGAGATTATTCGCTGCCATATATAAACA
>JBAPTX010000610.1:0-2859 GCA_049282375.1 Calditrichia bacterium | reverse complement strand
ATACAGATTGGCTCCTCTATCGGCTCCATATTCGGACAATTTTTTAAAATAAATCCGCAGCGAATGAAAATATTTGTCGCCTGTGGTGCAGCCGCCGGTATTGCAGCAGCATTTAATGCACCGGTGGCCGGTGCTCTGTTCAGCCTGGAAGTTATATTGGGCGATTTCGGTGTTGCTCAGTTCAGCCCGATTGTAATTGCCTCCGTCATCGCAACTGTAGTATCGCGCTATTTTCTGGGCAACTTTCCCGCATTTGAAGTACCCAAATATGAGCTGGTCAGTCCACTGGAGCTTATCCCCTATGTTATTCTGGGCATTTTAGCAGGACTGGTGGCGCTTTTATTCATTAAAATTCTGTATGCTTTTGAAGATTATTTTGACGATCTGAAGATTAACGGCATCATTAAAACCATGGCAGGCGGCCTCATCATCGGATTAATGGGAATATTTGTACCGCATATTTACGGGGTGGGATATAACAGTATGAACATGGCTTTACTGGGTCAGTTACCCTGGATAACCATGCTGGGTCTGGTTTTTATGAAAATCCTGGCCACCAGCGTAAGCCTGGGTTCGGGTGGTTCCGGTGGTATTTTTGCTCCGGCGCTTTTTATGGGCACTATGACCGGCGGTTTTTTCGGTGCGCTGGTCCATCAAATCATGCCTTCCTATTCCGCCTCCTCCGGCGCCTATTCTCTGGTCGGTATGGGAGCTGTAGTAGCCGGCGCCACTCACGCCCCTATTACAGCCATATTGATTATTTTTGAGCTGACCAACGATTATAAAATCATCCTGCCCCTGATGATCACTTCAATTATAGCCGTTGTTATTACCACGAAATTGAAAAAAGAGTCCATTTACACCCTAAAACTCCTGCGCCGCGGTATAAAGCTGGATAAAGGCCGTGAAATAAATTTACTCCGCTCCCTTAAAGTATCGGAAGTGGTGCAGAAAAATCCGGTAATAATTCCTCCCGACCTGCGTTTTAAAGAGTTATTCGAGTTAATGGTTAGCAATCCCCAGGCTCAGTTCTTTGTTGTGAATAAAGAAAACCAGTTTGTGGGGGCAGTTTCCCTGAATGAAGTTCGCAAAGCTCTGTTGGATCAGGATTACATTACCGATCTGCTGATCGCCCTGGATCTGGTAAACCCCGAGATTCCACGGGTGCGTCCGGGCGACAGCCTCGATAATGTAATGCGGCTTTTCGGCCAGTATGATGTTGAAGAAATTCCGGTAATGTCCGAGACGGATCTGTCGCAAATAATCGGTTTTGTAAATCATAAGGATGTAATTGATGCTTACAACCGTGAGCTGGTAAAACGCAACCTTTCCCAGGAAATGTCAACTTCAGTACGGCTGCTGGAAACCCGTCAGGAAGTGGATTTTATTGATGATTACATCATGTCGGAAATTCAAGTGCCCCATTCTTTTGCCGGACGCAGCATCAGCGAAGTGAATATTCGCGCCCGTTATAATGTGCAGATTCTGATGGTAAAAAAAATGCAGAGAGATGGAGATTTCCGGCAGGTGGTACCAAATCCCAAAGAGCTGCTGCAGCAAAGTGATAAACTGGTGGTAATTGGTAAAAAGAAAGATGTGGATATTTTCGAAAATGCCAGTTAAATCAACCTTTAAGGATTTTAATTACCGGGATGAAAATGAGCGGAAATGGCGGGTACAAATCGTCTATCAGGACGAGCAGGTTTTAGCTGTAAACAAGCCGGCCGGACTGCGGGTAATCCCCGATCGTTTCCAGGCGGACCTCCCTAATTTACGTGACCTGCTCCTGCAAAGGGACAGGAAGACGCCAAATGCGGATGGGTCTTCCATAATGGTGATTCACCGCATAGATGCCGGTACCAGCGGTCTGGTTTTGTTCGGCCGCACTGCGGAATCGCACCGGATTTTAAGCATGGCTTTTGAAAACAATCAAGTCAAAAAAAGCTATCTGGCAGTGGTGCGCGGAAAGGTTTCGCCTCCTGCTGATGTGATAGATCTGCCCATTGCTGCTGCCCGCAGAGGAAACATGAAGATTGATCCTGACGGCCTTGCAGCCATTACCCGGTATGAAGTGATGGAACAGTTCCGCAATTATGCACTGCTTAGGGTAATGCCGGAAAGCGGCCGTACCCATCAAATTCGTGTCCATTTACAGGCCGTCGGCTATCCCCTGGCCGTTGACCCTCGTTATACACATAACCGGCAGCTAACTATTTCTCAAATTAAATATCATAAAAACAATTTAGAGGAAGAAGCCGGCCTCATTTCAAGGCTCACCCTTCATGCCTGGAAACTTGAAGTTGATCATCCAAATCGCCAAAAACCGCTGCAGTTGGAAGCCGGCCTTCCCAAAGATTTTAAGGGGCTGATCAGAGCTTTGCAGAAATACAATAAATAACAGAAGCTCTCCATAACGTTGTTTTACTGAAGATTTTGATCAGCAGTATGTATGAAGTTAAACAGACCCGCTTTTTCCGGCCGGTAAAAATAATTTGATTTGTTCCTTCATTATTCGTAAACTTATGCAGGTCATGCAAATATAAGAATTCCCATATGAAAGAAATGTATTTTAAAAAATGTATGAAGTGTGGTAAACTGTGGCTGAACCGCGATGAGTTTTTAGACAGCGATGAGCTTGTTCCGGTCGGTTTTCAGGCTCATTTCCTGGATGGAGACAAGAGCAGCCTGCTGTTTACTCATAAATTGGATGACTGCAACACAACTTTAGGTGTCCCTCTGGCGTTATTTTCTGACTTGATTCCCGGTTTTAAAGATTCCCCTAACCTGATTAATTCATCTGTTTGTCCGGGGTTGTGTTTGACGGATACTGATTTAACCCCCTGCAGTAAGTCCCAATGC
>JBAPTX010000609.1:0-9308 GCA_049282375.1 Calditrichia bacterium | reverse complement strand
CGGCAGAAGATTGCCGGCATTATCCCGACTACCGCCACAAAAATGCCGATGACGATTGCCAGCACCCGCGCCCCCTGCACCGAATCCGAAAAAAGACGGTCGTTTTCCATAATAGCATAAAACCACGGGAGTGAAATCCAGGCGAATTGCCCCATAAAGTTCATCACCGCCATCAGCCGGGTGCGTTCATGATAATCCGGGGTCATTTCGTAGCCAAGCGCCACCCACGGCGTGGCAAAAACCGTGTAACAGAGATAAAACAGTATTGAGCCGCCAAGAAATACCCAGAAGTAGAACATCTCACTGTGACCGGGGGGAAGCTGCCACATAAGTGCGAAGATGAGTCCGACAAGAAGTGCTCCAATAAAAATATAGGGCCGCCGCCTTCCGAAACGCGATTTGGTATTATCGGAAATATAGCCCATTACCGGATCAGTCAGGGCATCGGTAAAGCGGGGAATCGCCTGGAGGGTGCCGACCAGGGCCGGATTTATTCCCAGGCCTACATTTAATACGATGGACATGAATCCAATGGCGCCGCCCAGCAGGTTGTTAACGATTGAGCCTAACCCATAAGCAAATTTCTGACCGTTGGAAATGCGGTCCCGGGGAGCCGTTTCGTGGTGCGCGCCGGCCTTGAATTGGGCAGATGGAGCAGCTTCAGCCTTGTTGCTCATCGTATCAGCACGAGTACTCATTCATCCTCCTTTTTGGATTTCGAAAGATAGAATCCTGCCAATTGCCGCCGGAAAACCAGGCTGCAAAGAGTGGTATTTCAACAGAGTTCTCATAATTCCGGCAGCATTGAACCCGTTCAAAATCTTAGGCGCTTATTCATAAACCCGGACATAATCGACCAGCATTGTCTGGGGAAAAGGCGTTGTACTGACTGGCCAGCCCACATAATTGCCGCCGACAGCCACATTCAGGATAATGTAAAAGGGATGGTTATACACCCAGGCCCCATCTACATCCTCAGGCTTCACTTCCTGATAGAGTGTCTCATCCACATAAAAATCGATATAGTCCGGTCCCCATTCCACGGCGAATACATGAAAATCCAGGTCGAACCTGCTTTTTTGAAAACCAAAACTTTTCGTTACCGCCGCACCGCCGGAGTAACCCGGACCATGCAGGCTGCCGTGGACAATATTCGGTGTCTGTCCGCGGGATTCCATAATATCAATTTCACCGCATTCGGGCCAACCGACCGAGTCGATGTTGGCACCCAGCAGCCAGAAGGCCGGCCAGATGCCCGGCCCCCAGGGCAGACGGATGCTCGCCTCAAAGCGTCCGTAAGCCTGCTCGAACAATCCCTGCGTTTTTATGCGCGCCGAGGTAAAAGCAGAGCCCATATAGGATTCCTGCCGTGCAGTTATGGCAAGGCGGCCTTGCCCATCCAGAGACACATTTTCCGGGCGGTCCGTATCATATTCCAGTTGGGCATTCCCCCAGTCCGTTCCGATATCGTAAGTCCATTTTGCCGAGTCCGGCAACTGGCCGGCCGCCCCATCGAATTCATCCTGCCAGACCAGCCGCCATTCTCGCTGAGGAGGCTCTGTACTATTGCTGCACCCCATAAAAACGGTCGCAATCAGAATTACCAGAGCGCTGATATTAATTATCAAATTTTTCGGTTCCATGGCTTCATTACCTTTCGTTTCTTAGCTCCATTCTCCAACTTTCAGACTTTGAATAAAAGTTAATGCCCCTGTTAGGGTCCCTCCGGGTAAGCGTCATTCTGGTTACACGTTTCTGCCGGAGAATCCGCAACCTGCCCGGCAGTTATCATTTGTGCAGCAGCACGTTATCCACATAAACCGTATTCATATCGGAGGAAAATATTAATTGTGCCAAATGCCCTTTAGTCACTAATCCGGTGAAATCCGATAATGGAATATTGAAGTTCACCCAGCTTCCGGTTACCAATGCCGGTGTAGAGTTCGCATCAAAGGTGAGCTCATGTTCCACATCGTCCCCACCCCCGAATATGCCATCCGCCCCAAAATCCACCAGCTTGATCTTGAAAATTGCCGGTGATGCCGTGGGATCCGGCGTCCAGATATCCATATAAAAATGGGTCATTGCCGAGGCATCAATCGGCTGGGAAGTAAATTCAATTCCTGCGAAAACCAGATTCGTGTAAAGCTTGACATCATTTCCGGCAATCTGTACGTCGCTAACATCGGCATTGTCCCAATCTGCCGACCAGGTGTCAACCGTCACGCTGGTGTAGGCATTGCTGAACAGGGAAATGACATCGGCAGCCGGAAATGCAGGTGCCGGCGCCGGCGCAGCGGGTTCGGCCGGCGTTGAGCCGCTGTTGTAAAGGTAAACATTGTCCACATAAACTGTATTTGGATCGCCGGAAAGCACCATTTGCGCGAGATGTGCTCTGCTTGTCAACCCGGTAAATTCCGAAAGGGGTACATCCAGGCTTACCCAGCTACCGGTCTGCAGCGGTGGTGATGAATTTTCATTAAAAGAGATTTCATGCTCCGAATCATCCCCGCCGCCGAAGACGCCATCTGCGCCAAAATCAATCAGCTTAACCAAAAAAGCAGCGGGCGCAGCGGTAGAATCCGGGGTCCAGATATCGATATGAAACCGGTCCATTGCAGAGGCATCGATAGTTTGCGAGGCAAATTCAATTCCCACAAAATTGAGATCTGTATAAAGTTTGACATCATCACCGTTTATCTGAACTTCTTCGAGCTGGGTCGTGGAGAACTGCCATCCGGTATTCCAGGTATCAATTGGCACATTACTGTAGGCGTTGCTGAAGAGAGAGATAACATTAGATGCAGGTTCGGTCGGAGTTGGGGCGGGTGCGGCAGGCGCCGGAGGTGCTTCAACAACATTCACAGTCAATGAACCGGAGGCTTCTTCGGAACCCAATGCAGCAGTGATGGTCGCACTGCCCGAATCAACCACAGTCACCACCCCATACTCATCAACAGTGGCCACATTTTCATCGGAGGAGAAAAAAGTAAAATAGCCGGGTGAACTTACCACTTCCCGATCAGTCCCATTGCTCAAATTAAATGTGACAGAGAAATTTTCGATGGGCACAAGATCACCCACCTGCACGTTTGCGGTTTGATTCTCTCCATCCAGGATCATCGGCTGAGGGTGTGCAATGGTTCCAAGTTTTTCGAACTGAATTTCATCAAACCATATGGTGTATCCGAAATTATCTTCCGGCCCTTCGGAATAGAAGAACATGCCTCTTTCCATTTTCAGTTTGCCGGGAAGCGGGATCGGGATAACAAATTTCTGCCAGTTCGTATTCAGCATTAAATCTGTCCGCATGGTGAGGAATTTTGAGGCGCCAAAATCATTGCCGAAACCGACCACATCCAGTGTTGCCCCTTTGCTGGCTTTTGCCCAGAAAGTCAGGGCATCATAACCCGAAAGATCGCGGCCGACATCGGTAAAAAGGACGCCGCCGGCATAAGAACCCTCAGGATTATTCAGGTTTGGAACCTCAATCCGCATCGACTGAGTACCCTTATATTTAACATCCCAGTCCACTTCGAAGGCATCCACATTGGAACCACCGAAAGCCGCATAGTTGAGGCCGGCGCTAAAACCATCCAGGAATACATCTCCATTAGCCGGGTATGTTGCATTCTCCAGGCCGTCGATACTCCTTTCGCATCCGGCAATCAGCAAGAATATCGTGGCGGTGATTGCAGTGAGAAAGCGAATCAGTTTTCTCGTACTCATGTCATCTCTCCAAATTTATGATATGATTTTTCATCTATTTTGCCGGTTGTTAGCAGGCCGGAATTATTTATACGGGGCAGCCCGCTTTGATACAAATCAGTTTGCCTTTTCGCATTCGCGGACAATCGGTTAATGCCTTTTTGAAGGCGGTATTTGTTTTCCATTTTTATCTCACTTGCCTATGCTTAATTGGAGATATGTCCGGATTTCCCATTCGCTTCCGTTAGATTGATAGGGAAAGTCCGGATCGCAAACCAGTGCGCCTGCTGCATCGAACGATTTTGCCGGGCAATAGCGCGGTGAATATTCATTTAAAGATCGCCAGGTAAAACGTAAGCCAAGACGGGTTTGCGGGACATCGAACCACTCCGGTATGCCGGCAATAATGGAAACATCGCCTATCAGTTGCAGGGGATATGTGAGGTTGAAATCGCGGTGATAATCATACGGTCCCCAGTCGTTAATTTTGGCCGCTGTTATTATTTTGAATGATCTTAAAACGAAGCGGAAATCTCCGCCATAACGATGGATTAAACGCTCATCACTGCCGTTTGCCTGCCCCGTTCCCGCATACAGATTGGCAATAAAGCCAAAATCAGGCCGGATTTTTGTGACAATACGTGAATACGCCTCCCACAGGTCGTGAGCCGGAGGCGCTCCGGGAAATGCAAAAATAGTCCGGCCATCCGCCAGGATCCCAATTGCCGCATCGCGGGTAGTGGGAAGGTGCCGGTACACAAAGCCGGTGCTTGTGGCGAAGCGGGCATTCTCGCGTACGTCATTATCCCAGGCATACATCCAGGTGGCCGGGGTGGGATCGTAAGTGATCAGCAGTTCGCCGGCAGTCATTTCACGGTTTCCCAGCACCGCGAAGGGATCATCGAGTATATTGCGGGGTCTGCCGGGCGCCGGCACATCAGAAGGTATGGGATCCACAATCGGTTTCTGCCACAGGAAATTCGGTGCGAATTGCCATTTCCCCATAGTGACCGCCAGCCCGGTGAGCGCATTCACCTGATTCCCCCGTCCGCTGTCCTTCAGCCGCCACCCGGTATAAGTCAGTGCGGCATTGGGGTTACCATCGGCAACCAGTCCCATTGCGGCGCCCTGGGCATACCAGTTCCAGCGGCCTTTTGAGAAAGTCAGCTTCAGTTTGCCGCCCCAGGTGTCCGACGGCTTAATCTCGTCCTGCAGAACACGATAATTACCGGGGGAGCCGTCAATAATCTGGAAAGTTTCTCCCACTTTGGTATCTCCCGACCAGATGCCCCCGGCTACGATTCCGAAGGGGCCGTAAGCGGCCGAGGCCACCAGGGTGGCCTTTCTGGTGGGCGGCAGGGGGATGGCAAATGAACTGACGGTTGTTCCCTGCTCATCGAGGTCCTCCTGGTAAATTCCTGTCACCTGTAAGGGACCCGCATTACGCCGGTATTTCACCAACACCGCCGGATTGGCACCCCACCATAATTCCGGGCCATAGGCGACCTTGAGCCCGTCAAAAGCTTTTTTACCTGCGATTTCCATACCCAGGGGAGCGTTGCCATTATAAATATCGATGTTGGGGCCGTAATTTGCCTCCGGGTAAAGTCCAAAGAAATCGCCTTCATATCCCCAATGGTAGTGGCCTGTGCGGTAGAATCCGTCCAGTTTAAACCAGTTATGCTCCCACAAGAAACTGGCACGATACACTTTCAACCGTTCTAAATCGGTTAATTGTAAGGGCTCGCCATTAGTCTGTACCACTGTCTCGGTACGTCCGCGATTCTCATAAAAAATTTCATTAATCGGATTCTCAGGAACGTGGCCAAGATAATTAAGCGTCAGGCTGCCGGTGATGTTTTCGTAGGGCTGGGCCGTAATCTGGGCGTAAAAGGATTCCAGATGGTCGAATCCCCGGAACGCCGGTGTTTCGTCAGAACCGGGAACCGGGTCATCCGGTGTACTGACCCGCGTTCCGCCGGTATGAATTGTTTCAAAATCTGCCCACATTCCGCTCACCCGGACACGCCTGCCGACCTCGGCCAGCAGAGCGGCCTGGTCACCCCTCGCTTTAAGCATGGACGACATTGGCAGAATTTCTTCAAAGTGACTACGGATAGCCGCAAGGTCTGTGCCGGAACCATAGGGATCCAGTGTGTATGCTTTTTGTAATGCATAGTATGCGGCACGGGGGTAAAGTTCATAAAATCCATATTGATCGGTCGGGCCTTTGGCACAAATGCCAAACCACTCTTCGTTCATGTTGTTTTCGCCTACTGTGTAGTCCTCCTGGTAACCGCCATTGGACCACGAAGCAGCGATATTGTGAACATCAAGGTCAACCTCCTGTCCGGTCTTCCACCAGCCGTCACTAAATTGGAAAGTGAAACCGCCAATGGAATTGCCGACCAGGCCTTTGCCGGCAGATTCTTCATATATTTCCTTCCAATTTCCGATCAGATAGCGCGCCTGCATTACCTGATCCTCGCGCATCTTTTTGGCATTAAAGGCATCAGCCCCGAATTCGGTAAACATGACCGGAATCCCCAGTTTTTCTTCCACTTTTTGAAAAACATCGCCAAAGGAAATTCCCCGGTACATGTTAGTACCGAACACATCGAGGTCATTGATTTCCTCCGCAATGATGTCCAGAAAGAGGATGTCGCCGTTACAAATGGCGACAGGATGGCTGTTGTCCCGCTTCTTTATCATCTGAATCGCTTCATTAAAGCAGGAATACATATGGTGTGCCCGGACAGATTCAAGGGTTTCTCCCAGCGGAATATCCTCGGTTGCCGCGCCGCCCCAGAATAGACCGTAATTATTCTCATTTCCCAGCAGCCACATCAGCAAACCGGGCGTATTATGGAATTCTTCAACCATTCCCTCCACTTCAGCAATAAGCACCTTGCGGGTCTCCGGATCGGAATAATCCGTGTGCTGGATGAAAGTGCCGTTAACGGTAACGCCATAGCGTCCGAAGGAATGATTGAGGACGGTGTAAATGCCGAAATTCTCATAAATGTATTGTACCCAGCGGGGCGTAATACCGGTGTAAACCCGTATGGTATTTACCCCCATATTTTTCAGCAGCGTCATTTCGCGATCCAGAGCAGTCTTTATAAATTGGTCAGATTGCGTCCAGAGGCTGTAAGTGTAGGTGGTGCCGATCGGAAAGTAATCCCAGTTCATTCCGAGGATCATGAAATCCTTGCTATTCACCTGGAGCCTTGCGCCGGCGTCATCAGACTTTACCGCCACTTCGGCTTCCGCAGCAGCCGGCACCGCAAGCAGCAGAAATACCATGAGGGCAAGCCGCCGGAATCCAGTAATGAATCCGCGGGATTTAATATTTGTTGAGGCCATGAAATCCTCCTAAAAATTGAGTTGGATTTTCGCTCCGGTCTGCCGGGTTCTTACTGCCGCAGCCCCTATGATCTTTTCAGACCCGGATATTTTTGCTTTAACATACTTCTCTCAATTCATCTGCTAAATAATTCAGGTTATTTATTTTCATTACTGCCGTTTTCTGCCGCATTATTTTCCCCGGACAGGTTCATCAAAACCTGGATTTGCGTTATTTTTCCCTCGCGCCGGAAAATGGTTATACTCACAGCTTCGCCAATTTCAAGCCCTTCAACTTCCTGCTCGCTTCCATCCTCATACGTAATCACTAACATCTTCCGGTTTGCCATTATATAAATAACCGGCACCTGGCACAGCGTGAAAGCCAGCATGCCCTGGGACAGCATCAGTGTCTGTTGTTTTTCATTCACATCATAGAAAGGAAAGACCATCGATTTAATGAGAAATTCATTCTTATCCAGCAGCGCAGGGTTAAATCTGATTCGTCCCTCCCGAACCTCTACCCCGAGTTCGCCGAACCTTGAAATAATATCTTCTTTTACCTGTCCTGTCATACCCGGCTGTTGGGCGCCCCTGTTTTCCGGGGTATGGGAATAGGGATCGGTGGGGAAAGCCCCATACAGTGCGGGATTTTTGTGAACGCCGATTCCTGCCCGGATTTCATAATAATGATGTTTAAGCTTTTCCAGAATAGAAGAATTCGCTTGTGCTTCCTTTGCCCGGTAAAAAGCATCCTGCACAGCCTGCAGCAGTTTGGAAACCATATGCCAGTAAATGCTGCCAAGCCCCTCATATTTATAAAAAGTACCGGAACGCCCGGTAAATGACTGGTGATCGAATACCGATTCATAAAGCTGCAGGATAAACCGGTGATCGCTTTCCACCGCCGGTTTGCCGTCCCCGTGCAGGTTCTGCAATGTTTTTTTCAGGATACGGCTGTTATGCAGATTGCCATTAAAATGGTAATTCCTGTTAATATCGGGTATGATAATGCTGCGGTCTCCCTGCTGAACAAGGGACTGCAGCAGGGCTGATTTCCCCACCATATCTTTTGGGATAACATTTTTATCCATGAAGCGGGGCAGTTGACGGTTCGGGTAAAGAATATAGCTGGACTGATCTTTCCGGTACAGGGCGCTCTTCTTCAGCGCATTGAGCAGTATCAGGGCCTCTTCTGAGGGCAAAAAACCGGAATGAAGCACCGCCACCTGTCCTTCCAGCATTTCATAAAGATGGCGGACTGAAATTGCGTTTTGGTCGGTAAATTTTATAAGATTGTAGGCATGGTATAAGTCATCGTGCCGCTGGTTGGCTTTTATGGAATGATCAATATATTTAAGACTGGTCTGCAGAAAGGCGATCAAATCCGCAAGAGAGACAGCGCTTCTGATTCCGCTGAATCCCTGATCATAAATTTTAGTGCGGTGATCGCTGCCGGCCTGACCCAGGCGGTCTGTAATCCGCTTCCGGTCTGTATCGGAAATGGGCGCCCGCAGCAAATCCCTGAAATGATCCATTGAGTTTTTGATTTCGGCAAACAACCCGGCAACTTCTTCGGAAATTTCAATACTCTCAACCGGCATCTCTTTAAATAACTCCAGGCAAAATACGGTAAATCGCCGCAGGTAATATACCGTAACCATGGAGGTGCCGTAGCCCACCAGCGCATTATTAGCGTCGTTCCATTCCGGTCGCTGGGTGTTCATCCAGATGCCCGCTTCGGGAATAAAATTGGAAAATTTCACCAGCAGGGGAACCAGCAGTTTTTCCGCCAGATTGACATGATAGACTTCCCCATCCGCAGTTTGGACGGATTTTCCGTCCTCTCCAATTGTTTCCACTCTTTTTTCAATTGCGGCATCAAGCTCTTGAGCAAAATCGATCGTGTGGTGGGGATCCCGGATCAGGTCATGGTACGGCTTTATTCTATACGGAACATTGGCGTAGCGGAAAATGGCGCTGCTCAGCAATGTCTGAAGCTTCCCGGGATGATATTTAACGGAAAGTTCCAGCAACTTCAGCAGGTATATGATCTGATGGTCTCCCCAATACCCCACATATGAACGCGGGTCCGCCGCATCCAGCACATCCCATTCAAAACCGGTGCGGGTTACCCGGAAGGGGTTATAACCGTCCGCGGTGGAAGAATTGACAAATTTGGTAATCATGCTTTCGATGTATTCCGGGAAAGCAAGCGCCAGCGCCTCCCAGTTCTGAAAAATATCCCGCCAGTT
>JBAPTX010000608.1:0-1898 GCA_049282375.1 Calditrichia bacterium | reverse complement strand
TTTAACTGCTCCTCTATATATTGGAAACGGCTGATGAATTTATTATTCGTTCTCCGCAGCGCATCTTCAGCGCTGATTTGATAATGGCGGGAAAGATTTATCAGGGAAAAAATCAGATCACCAATCTCAATTTCTGTTTCTTCCCGGTTTTGCCCCTGAACTGCTTTTTCCAGCTCCTGAATTTCCTCTTTAATCTTTTGTAAAACGCCGTTCAAATCTTCCCAGTCAAAACCGGCCTGGGCCGCCTTGTCCTGAATCCGCTGGGCACGCAACAATCCGGAAAGATTCCGTGGAACTCCTGCAAGTATTGAATGCCGGTTTTCCTGCTTTACCTTTATCCGCTCCCAGTTTTCTTTTACCTCTTCGGCTGAGTTCGCAACCCTCTCCCCAAATACATGGGGATGCCGGCGGATCAGTTTTTCATTTATTGCGTTAATAACTTCCTGCAAAGTAAACCGCTGTTTTTCTTCCGCAATTTCCGACTGGAATATAATCTGCAGCAACAGGTCGCCCAGTTCATTTTTCAGCTCCTGCCAATCTTTTCCGTCAATTGCTTCAACAGTTTCGTATGCTTCTTCCAGAATATACTGCCGCAGGGTTTCCGGTGTCTGCTTACGGTCCCAGGGGCATTCCTGTCTCAACCGCTTCATAATATCTACCAATGCCTGAAATTCTTCTGTTGCACCCATTTTATAAAATTCCGAATTGTATTTTCTGCAATCAAGTTAGATAATAAATGGACTTCTTCAAATACAAAAATTTAGTGGCAGAAATTTTTGGTTTATTGAAAGTATAAATCAACAAAATTCAAATGGCCGCCTTTGCTAAATATTTAAAAAAAACTTGTAACGCCTGCTGTTTTCATTTATCTAATTGGCGATTATTAGAAGGCAGGGACTCGGAAAGGGATTAAAATAGATGCAGGATTTTATCGGGATTATCGTATTTGCTGTTTTGCTTTTGCTCTGGCGGTTTATTCTGCCGCGGTTGGGGATCGCCCCTGGTTGACAAGGCGCCTATTATTGTCCCGTGCCGGACAGCAGTGTTCAGTTAAAAAATGAAATCGAACTGCAGACCAGAAATCTTAAAAAGTTAATAGAAGAAAAAAAATATGCATTGGCGGACGAAGCGTGCAATTCACTTACTTCCAAATTACAAAACGCAAAAGAACAAAAAAATATAAAACAACCGGAAATCGGCCGGCTCCTTGATGAAGTGGAAAGGTGCCGGGTTTTACTTGATAAACAAAAATTTACAACATAAGAGGGAGATGTTTTATGCCGCTTTTTGAATACCGCTGCGAAGACTGCGGAAATGAATTTGAAGAACTGGTTTCCTTTACCAACAGCAATGATATGGAATGTCCCGAATGCGGCAGCCATAATACCCATAAAAAGGTATCGACATTTGCAACATTGGGGGGCGGCCGTTCTTCAGGAGGCAGCTCCGGCTCCTGCGGTTCTTCCGGGGGCTTTACCTGAGCATGATACATTCAGCCGGCAGTTTGCCGGCTTTTTTTTTGCCGCTTAATATTTCTACAAAATAAAACAGAATATTACACCGGACGCAGATTAACCGCCCGGTCCCCCTTCATTTCCCGCTTTACATCAAAGGCCATTGTTTCTCCCTCCCGGACCTGATGATTGCGGTATTTGGGATGCAGGTCTTTAAGATTAAAATAAAGTTCGTCATCTTCTTCTGAAACAATAAACCCGTATCCTTTGAAATGATCGATCATTTTTACCACGCCTTTTTCCATTTTCCTGCACCTCCTGTTTATATTTGTATCAGCCGGCTGCAAATGCATTCTGTTTACAAGTTCAGGCAATCCGGCAACAACTGTTCAAAGTTAAGCCAGCCCGTATTTTTTAATATAAAAGTTGAGGGAGGTCCGCGGT
>JBAPTX010000607.1:0-1644 GCA_049282375.1 Calditrichia bacterium | reverse complement strand
GGTCGTTCCGGCAACCAGCGCTCCCATTCCAACAAGGGCATACGCCCCCACACCACCGGTTTTAAAAGGAAAAAACTGATGGGCCACATCTCCCACCAGCGCACCCAACATGGCCCCGACAAAAAGGGATGGAGCAAAAATCCCGCCGGAACTGCCGGATCCAAGTGTTGCGCTGGTCGCCAGAATTTTGGCAAATACCAGTACCAGCAGGATCCACTGAACATCCTCTCCATGCAGGGCTTTATTAATTGATTCATACCCGACTCCGTAAACTTCGGGAAATTTGATTGCGATTAATCCCACTGCCAATCCCCCGAGGGCCGGCTTTAAGTAGTTGGGAATTTTAAGCTGAGTAAAAAAATCATCCGTCATATACAAGCTTTTTACGAACAGCACCGCAACAATTCCGGCCAGAATTCCCAGAATGGAATAGGGGATCAGTTCGAAGGAACTGACAAGATCATACTGCGGCACCTGAAATGCCGGAAAGTCGCCCATATGATGCCGCGAAAGAACGGTGGCGGTAACCGAGGATATTACAATGGGGCTGAACTGCGGAATAGCGAAATCCCCCAGGATTATTTCAATTGCAAACAGCGCCCCTGCAATGGGTGCGTTAAAAGTTGCAGCAATACCGGCCGCGGCTCCGCAGGCCACAAAAGTGCGCATTTTTTTGGGAGAAATGCCGGTGAGCTGGCCGAATGCAGACCCGATGGCGGAACCGATATGCACGATCGGACCTTCGCGCCCGGCCGAACCACCGGAACCGATGGTAAGTGCGGCGGCAATAGTACGGGTAAACAGAACCCTGAGCCGGATAATGCCGCCGTGCCGCGATACCGATTCCATAACCTCCGGAACGCCGCTGCCGCGTACTTCCTTCGCCAGAAAATAGACGATGGGCCCCACCAGAAGTCCCCCGGCGGCCGGCAGAATCAGGCGATGCCACCAGGCAAAATTCTGAACAAGTTGCAGAGAGTATTCATACATGCCGAAAAACAGCCAATGGCAGAACCGGATCAGAAAACGGAAAGCGATGGCGCCGTAGGCGCCCATGACCCCGATAAGGATTGCCGAAATGATGGAAAAAACCTGTTCGCCCCGGTGTGCCCGCTGCAAGAAGGCTTCGTATATCTGACTGAATTTCCGTTGAATTTTTTTTAACGTGGGAAAAGTTTTCTGGTACAGGGTTGAGAATTTCATTTATCCGGCGATGCGGCTTTTTTTACGGTTTCTGTGAAACAGCAGCAGAATATCAGACTCTTCAGGTGTTTAAAATAAGGGCAAAACGGTATTCCGGCAAATGATTTTCCGGCATGAGACGGAATGCTTGCATCAAAGTGCCGGAGATAAAATCGTGTCATCCTGAGCTCCGTCGAAGGATGACAGCCGTGTGATTACACCGGAACGTCGATGACGAGATAGCAGCACCATTTTACATGTTATTACAATCCTGACACAAAAAGCAAAGAAACCGTACCAAAAAGCCGTTCTATTCGGAAAGGAACGGAAATCAATTTTTTCTGTCCCTTCATCATCTTCGCGGTAAAAAAACACAGGCGCTCCTCCCGCTAAGGTTTCTCCCTGAATGACTCGACGAGCGGAGAACAGTCCGCCGTAAAAATCATCCCTTCAATATAAACC
>JBAPTX010000606.1:0-1875 GCA_049282375.1 Calditrichia bacterium | reverse complement strand
ACCAGCCCCACCAGTTCGGCCTCTTCCTTCTTCCGGGTGAATAAACTGATTATGATTGTCAGGGCAAAACAGATCAGCCATGCCCACCAGGCCCGCCAGAAATTTGCTGCCATTTCGCTGGAAACATCAGACATGGTAATCAGGCTGCGGCTGATCCACTCATACTTTACACCAAGGAACATGATGAATGAGGAACTCATCCCTGCCAGCAATCCCCAAAATGCCCCATTGGGAGTAATCCATTTTACAAACATCCCCAACAGCATAGTGGCAAAAAGCGGCGCGTTAACCCAGGAAAAAATGGCCTGCATATAATCCATAATCGTCGGCATGCTTTTGGCCCAGTATGCCGTTAAAACACTGATGAGAATTCCTACAATTGTGGCCACCCTGCCCATCCACAGAAGATGGGCAGAGGAAGCTTTACGATTAATAACTGAATGGTAAATATCGTAAGTCCATACGGTATTGAAAGCACTGATATTGCCCGCCTGCCCCGCCATGAATCCGGCGAGCAGGGCGGTTACCCCCAGCCCCACCAGACCGGTGGGATAATACCGGGCAATAAGCATCGGTAAAGCGGAATCATAGTTTATCTTTCCGCCGTCGCTCAGCAAAGCAAATCCGGTGTTCGGATCCTTTGACAGCACCAGTGCAATTAATCCGCCGATTATGACGATGAAAGGAAGGGCCATTTTAAAAAAGGAAGCAATAATCGGGGTCATGCGTGCGGAACGCATATCTTTCGCGGAAAATGCCCGCTGCACCACCAGGAAATCTGTTGTCCAGTAGCCGAAAGAAAGCACAAATCCAAGTCCCAGCACAATACCGCCCCAGGTGACCAGCATACCATTTTGTGACGGATCAGAAGAGGTGGACCAGAGGGTATTATAAGCTTCCGGAATGCGCTGGAATATTTCCCCCAGACTTCCGATTTCCACAATACCCAGGACTGTTACCAGAAAAAGGCCGAACCATATTAAAAAAAACTGAATAATTTCGGTAAATATCGCGGACATTAAACCGCTGAGTGTCACATAAACCGCCACGGTCGCTGCCGATATCCACATGCTGATATCCCAGTGCCAGCCGAAAAAGGTGTGCAGCACCAGCGCCATTGCATAGAGATTGATCCCGGATACCAGCACTGTCATAAAACCAAACGAAATGGCATTCAGAACCCGGGTTTTTTCGTCGAACCGCAGCTTTAAATAACCCGGGATTGATTTGATGCGGCTGCTGTAATAAAAGGGCATCATATAAATTGCCAGAAAAAGCATGGCGGGAATTGCCCCGATCCAGTAAAAATGGGCAACATACATCCCATACTTGAAAGTATTGCCGGTCATCCCCAGCAATTCCAGGGCTCCCAGATTTGCGGAGAGAAACGCCAGACCCGCCACCCAGGAACTGTTCTTTCGTCCCGCCAGAAAGAAATCTTCATCACTGGTGGTAAATTTTTTCAGATAAAATCCGATACCCAGAACAAACGTAAAATAAACCAGGACAATCAGCCAGTCTACAAATGTTAATCCGATAGCTTCCATATTACTCCCGCGGCTTCAGGTTAGCAAAAGCAGTAGAATTATTTTTAGAGAAATTTTCCAAAACTGTTAATATCAGATGCCACTCCGCAGTATCACCGGGTGCAAGCGAAGTGCAATCCCCGTTTTCAATGGCTTTTGCCAGCGAATCCGGGCGGCCGCTGGCCGGTTCTATACCCACAGTCAAATGTTTTTCGTTTCCATTTACCGGCCATCCGCCGTAACACAGCCAAATCCCGAGATACGGGTTCTGCTGAACTGAAAATTTGAAAAGCAGGGCTTCGTCGGATGCGGCAAAATGAACCCCGGCCATACCGTTCTGAATACGGTC
>JBAPTX010000605.1:0-10378 GCA_049282375.1 Calditrichia bacterium | reverse complement strand
GGCAGAATTCCGCCGCCGTACTGATTTTTCAAATTGTTCAGAACGCGGGCGGGATCATCTGATATGGTGCCGTTTTCATCGGTCGCCCATCCCTTGGGCAGCTTTTCCCCGAGCCGGTTATATACTTCCAGCTTTCCCCGCGGCACCACACTGGTGGCAAAATCCATAATCCAGTGCCGATTTTTCTTTGCAGGTGCCGATACGGATATGGGATTGGTACCGATCAGCGCATTTTTGCCATAAGTGGGAACGGTTAATGGTGCGGAATTGGTCATGGAAACACCAATCAGTTCTTTCTTTAACGCCATTAATGCAAAATAGCCGGCAAAACCATAATGATTCGAATTAAAAGCGGTTACCATCCCGAAGCCGTATTCCGACGCTTTTTTAATGGCAAGCTCCATGGAAAAATAACCGATTACCTGCCCCAGCCCGTTGTGCCCGTCCACATTGGCCAGAACTGCCGAATCTTTCGCAATCTCCGGTTGCGCATCGGGAATAATATAGCCGGATTTTACGCCGTTTACATAGCGGGTCAGGCGGGCCACCCCATGAGAATCGATTCCTCTGAGATTCGACTGCACCAGATTATCGGAGGTAACTTCGGCATCTTTCTCCGGAACATTCAGGTGCATCATTATTTTTTTCGAGAAATCAAATAAATCATTTGAATAGATCCTTTTGTTCTGCATGTAAAACCTCCGGCCTGGTTTTGGAAAGTAAAGTTTAATTCAAATATCAAGTATATTAATCATCCAAATACTATTTAACGCTTTGCATTGGTAATGCATTATAGATAGTTACTCAATTCAGCACCCGAAAAGTTCCGCTTCTCCGGTAAGCAAAACGATTGTTCGGATGCTGATAAATACTGCTGTAAAATTTATATTTAAAGGAGTGCGAAAAAAATAATTAATTATAATGATTCGTTCTTCCTTCTTCAGAAATCGGCAAATGACAGTTAGGGTAAAAACCTGCTGCTTCTCCTTTGAACCTGAAGAATCCGTTGTCCAAAAAAAGAACCCGGCATTTCAGATTATATTTGCAGCAGCGCCGGCCATTATTTAGAATAGAGCCGGAAAAATAAACGGAGCTGTATGCTTCAAATTAAAAACCTGACATATGCTGTCGGTCCCCGGGAAATCCTGTCGCAGGTAAACTGGAATATTCATCCCGGGCGCCGCTACGGGCTGATTGGTCCCAATGGTGCCGGCAAAACCACTCTTCTCCGGCTGCTGATTGGAAAGCTGTCTCCCGAATCCGGCGAAATCATCAAGTCTAAAAATTATACCATCGGATATCTGCCGCAGGAAGAAGTTGAAATGGGAACCGGCGCCATTCTGCATAAAGTAATGGAAGGCCGACCGGATCTGCTTAAAATTGAACAGGAACTGGCCAACATTCACCGCCGCCTGGAGATTGAACAACCTGCATCCGGGGGCCTGATTGAAAAATCCGGAGAACTGGAAAATCAATACCGCACACTGGGCGGTTACGAACTGGAAGCGCAGGCAAAAAAAGTTCTGGCAGGCCTGGGCTTCCGGTCCAAAGCTTTTGAACAACCCATGAGCAGCCTGAGCGGCGGCTGGAAAATGCGGGTTTTTCTGGCGCGCCTGCTTCTGCAGAATCCCGATTTACTGCTGCTGGATGAACCCACAAACCATCTGGACCTGCAATCTCTGGAATGGCTGGAATCCTTCCTGGAAAATTATCCGGGCAGCCTGGTAATCGTTTCCCACGACCGCTTTTTCCTGGAACGGCTGGGACAGGAAATTGTAGAAATTGTAAACAGCAAACTTACCCATTATCCCGGCGATTACCGCTTTTACGAGCAGGAAAAGGAATTACGGGCAGAGCAGCAACTGCAAAAGCAGGAGCGGCAGGAAAAATTCCGCAAGGAGCAGCAGGTTTTTATTGACCGCTTCCGCTATAAAGCAACCAAAGCCGCTCAGGTGCAGAGCCGCATAAAACAACTGGAAAAGCTGGATGATTTTGAAACCATCCCTTCCCCTCCGGCAATTCGCTTCCGGCTTCACGTGGAAAAAAAGAGTTTTAAGAATGTTCTTCAAGCGGAGAATGTGTGGTTCCGCTATTCCCGCGAATGGGTTCTGCAGGAGGTTGATCTGGAAATTTACCGGGGAGACCGTCTGGCGCTGGTGGGTCAAAACGGTGCGGGTAAAACCACCCTGACCCGGCTGATTTCCGGACAGTTGTTGCCGCAAAAAGGCACCCTGGAAATCGGGCAGGATGTGCGGATCGGCTATTACGCCCAGCATCAGGTGGACCAGCTTGATCTGCAAAAAACAATACTGCAGGAGGTGGCAGCCGCGGCAGCAGAAACTTACCGCACAGAAATACGCAATATTCTGGGGCTTTTCCAGTTCAGCGGTGATGATGTGGAAAAGCGCATCGGCATTCTTTCCGGCGGAGAAAAGGCGCGGGTGTCTCTGGCAAAGATACTGCTATCCCCGGTAAATTTCCTGATTATGGATGAACCGACCAACCACCTGGATATCGCCTCCCGGGAAGCGCTGGAAGCGGCCCTGCAGGAGTATGACGGCACCCTGCTGCTGATATCCCACGACCGCTATTTTCTGGATAAACTGGTAAACAGGGTATTGGAAATGAATGACGGCCGGTTAACCGGCTACGAAGGGAATTATGGCGAATACGTTAGAAAAAGGGAAGAAAACTTCCGGCCGGAAAACGACAACCCGGAAAAAGAAATCACTTCTCCCAAACAGGAAATAAAGGAGCAGAAGCGCCGGGAGGCGGAAGCCCGGCAGTCAGTCAGCAAACAGCGCAATCAACTGCAGAGCCGCATTAAAGAATTGGAGCAAATGATTGAAAAACTGGAAATGGAAAAAGAGCAGGCGGAGCGCCGGATGTCGAATCCGGCTTTTTATGAGGAAGGCACCAGGGTCCTTGAGATGCAGCAGCGCTACAAAGATCTGACTGCCAATTTAGAAAAAGCCCTGCAGGAATGGGAAACTCATCAACTGGAACTGCAGAGTTTGCTGGATTCGATTAAAAAAGGGGGATGAGGAAATTTGACGATCAGTTTTTGTTTTGTAAAAGAATTTTTTTCAAAGGCTGTTTCTTGTTTCTGTCTCCGGATGGTAATGGCCGTTTTCCACTCTGCCGTCCCGCAGGTGTATTACCTTCTGGGCAATGTCGGCAATAGATTCATCGTGGGTAATCATTAAAATGGTGTTGCCCTCCTGCCATAAACGGCGAAAAAGCTCCATAATTTCCTTCTCGGACTGACTGTCCAGATTACCGGTCGGTTCATCGGCAAGAATAATTCTGGGATCGTTTACCAGTGCCCGGGCAATGGCAACACGCTGCTGCTGTCCGCCGGACAATTCGTTAGGCTTGTGGTCCATGCGGTTTTCCAGTCCCACCAGTTTGAAAAGCTCCCGCACTTTACGCTGCCGTTCGCGGGTTGCCGTTCCCATAAATATCAGCGGCAATTCCACATTTTCGTAGGCGCTGGCATAAGGCAGCAGATTAAAATTCTGAAACACAAAACCCACTTTACGGTTGCGAATATCGGCAAGGCGGTTATCATCCAGATTCTGCACATTATCCCCGTCCAGAATATAACTGCCCCGGCTGGGTGTATCCAGACAGCCCAGAATATGCATCAGGGTGGATTTGCCGGAACCGGAGGGTCCCATAATGGCGATGAACTCTCCTTTCTTTATGGAAAGGTCCACACCCCGCAGCGCCTCTACTTTTATTTTACCGGTGTCGTAAATCCGCCAGACATCCTTCATTTCAATCATGGTCTTTCCTTTCCGTGAACCGCCAGGTTATTCATAGCGGAGCGCTTCGATGGGATCCACTGCAGCGGCACGCCTTGCCGGGAAGTAACCGCTGGCCAGCCCCACAAACCCCAGAATAGCGGCGGTGGAAACTGCAATGGGGGCAGAAAAAGTCGGTTTGCCCAGAAATTGGAGCGGCCCCTCCTCTACCGGTATTCCCTGCAATAATTGAATTATAATTAGAGCAACAAAAGCCCCGATCAGTCCGCCGGTAATCGCAATCAGCAGCGCTTCCAGAACAAACTGCAGCTTAATCTGCAGCCGGCGCGCGCCCAACGCCCGCTTGATCCCTATTTCCCGGGTGCGCTCCCTTACCGAGACATACATGATGTTTGCCACACCCACGCTGGCGATCAGCAACGTCAGAGCGCCGATGAGCCCCAGGAACAACTGAATGCCTTCAAAAATCGTTTGTCCGATGCGGGTCTGTTTGATGGTATCCCACACATAAAGCGCCTTTTTATCATCCGGCTGGAAGCGGTATTTTTTGCCGAGAATGGAATATACCTGCTGTTCGACATAGGGAGCTGCATCCAGATTTTTAAGCTGATAAATAATGCGGTTAATATACTGCCGCCCTTCCAGGGCTTTTAAGGTGGTGGAGGGAATGACTGCTTTACCGGCATCCGGACCCCCGTACATGCTCATCTGCATTTTTTCCGCCATCACCCCGACTACCGTAAAGGGAATACCGTTAATCGAGATAACCTCCCCGATTGCATCTTTTGGCCCGATCAGCCGGTCCTTGAGCTCATTTCCCAGAAACACAACCCTGCGGCGTTCTTTCACGTCCAGGGCATTGATAAAACGCCCGCCTGCCTGCGGATAATGGGTACGCATGTCTTCAAATGAAGGCAGCACGCCGGTCACCCGTTCTGTAAGCGTCTTTTTTCCATAAGTAAAAGAGGCGCCCCACAAATCGTATTCTCCGCTGATGCGGTTAATCTCCGGAATTTTTTCCTGCAGCAGATAAACATCTTCATCGGTCAGCCGGATACTGCGCCCTTTCGGCAGACCCTGATAAACTTTGCTGGTCTGCCCGCCGAACAGAATAACAATATTGATCCCCAGCCCTTTATTGGCCTTTCCCATCTGGCGTTTAAGCCCTTCGCCGAAGGCCAGCAGCAGAATAATGGAAAGCGTGCCCCAGGCAATGGCCGAAAGGGTTAATACGATGCGTTTCCGCTGTTTCCCCATTTCACGGGTGAACAAACGGAACAGATACCATTGTTTCAAACTTGCCTCGCTTTATTTTCGAATTGCCAGCACCGGATCCATTTTAGCGGCGCGCCGTGCGGGAAACCAGCCGGCAATCAACCCGATCAACCCCAGAAGCATTACCGTTATCAGGGTAATAAGCGGGGAAATGGTTAATGTGCCGATATATTTCTGCAGGTCCAGCAGATTTACCACCGAGACGATGGTCAGGGAAATCAGGTAGCCCAGAATACCGCCCAAGGCCACAATCAGCAGCGTTTCCAGTAAGAACTGCCCCAGGATCATGCGGTTTTTTCCGCCGAGCGCCTTTTTGATCCCGATTTCGCGGGTGCGCTCCTCCACCACCACATTCATGATATTGGAAACACCGATGCCGCCCACTATCAGGGTCATGCTCCCCACAATGGCCAGAAAGATGGAAAATCCGGTAAAAAATGTATTAAAAAATTCATCCATCATGGTCGTATCCCAGATGGCCAGCGCTTCCCTGTCTTCCGGATTAAACCGGTAGCGGCGGCCCAGCACCTGATAAACCCGGTTTTTAATATGCTCTGTCAGTTCGATCCGGTCTGCCTGAAAAACCATGTTGTTGATATACTGACTACCAAAAATCCCCTGATAGGTGGTGGCGGGAATTACTATACGGCTGCCGTCGGAGCCGTTGTAATTGGAATTCTGAATTTTTTCCTGCAGAACGCCCACTACTGTAAAGGGTGATCCGCTGATCATTATGGTTTTACCCAGCCCCTGCCCCTCGCCAAATAAATCATTTTCCACTTCGTTCCCGATAAAGACGGAACGGCGCCGTTGCTGCAGGTCCAGTTGATTAATGAAACGCCCGCCCTGCCGCGGCACCATATTCCGGAGTTCCTTAAAGGAGGGATAAACACCGCTGATATTGGACATGTAACCTTCTTTGCCCACCCGTACCGAAACATTACTGGAATATTCGGGACTGATGAGCCCCAGTTCAGGAATCTGTTTTTTCAAAAAGGCGGCATCTTCTTCCTTGAAACGAATAAACCTGCCACGGGGCATGCCCTGATAAGTCATACTTGTGCGCCCCGGCCACATGATGCAGATGCCTTCTCCCATACCATGGGCGGCTTTCATTGAAACCTGGTAAAGACCGCGGCCGAACGTCAACAGCAGGATAATGGCAACGGAGCCCCAGACAATTCCAAAAACAGTAAGTGTTGTTCTGAGTTTCTGATGTTTTACATCCCTGAACAACTGTGTGATATTTCGCCAGAACATAGAATTCATTCTCAAGCCCGCCGCTTACTCAATCACTTTGGGCGGCCGTTCCACCACCGCATCATCATTGCTGATCCCATCCACCACTTCAACATTTACGCCATCGCTTAAACCTAAGGTAACCAGCTCATTATGGACTCCCCCGCTGGTGTCTTCCACTTCTACAAAAACGCTGTCATTTTCAAAGTGCACCAGCCTTTCCGGCAGGAACAGCACATCTTCCGCTTTTTGAATGATAATTTCCGCATTGGCGGAATAGCCGGCGCGAAGCTGCAGGTCCTCCGGATTTTTTATTGTAATTTCAATATCAAACAGGGTAGCGTTTTCCTGCTGCCGGGCTTTGGGGGAAATACGGGAGACCACCCCGGATACGGTCGCACCGGGAAGCGCGCCGACTTTAAACTCAACCGGCATTCCCGTTTTTACTTTACCCACATCTATCTCATCTACAGTGCCGCGGAAAATCAGATCACTCATATCCGCCAGTGTAAACAGGGCTGTGCCCGCCTGGTAGGAAGTCAGCGGTACAACCGGGTCACCCACATTCACAAATTTTTCCAGTATGGTGCCGTTGATAGGCGCTTTCACAACACTTTCCACTTTAATACCGGCATATTCAGTGCGGCCTTTTTCCAGCAGCGCCAGCCTTTCCTCTGTTAATTGAAGCTGCAGCTTGGCCTGTTCATAGGCCATTTTCTGATTTTCAAATTCCTGCTGCGAAATTAAATCTTTATCCAGCAGACCCTTTTGACGGTTATATTCGTTTTTGGCCTGTTCAAAGGCGACTTTGGCTATTTCTTCGCTGCGGCGGGCTTCGGTTATCTCCAGCGGAGTGGGATCGGGAATAATATCAATCAGCAGATCATTCTGCTTAACCTGTTCCCCCACTTCCTTGTATATTTTATGAACGATACCGGCAATTTTGGATTTTACCTGTATTTCGTTACGGGGTGTAATCTTGCCAACGGCCAGGGCCTTATCCACGATAGTTCCCCGCTCGGCATGAAGGGTTTTATAAGCGCTCTCCTCGCCATTCCCTTTTTTCAGGAAGGTAAACCCCAAAAATGCGATTATGAGGATAGATATTCCGATAATGATTATTTTCTTCATTTCCACTCCTGATTTTACAAATTTAGTCCACTCTTACGCAGCATTTCCGCTGAAGTTGCTGGTTACTTTAATTCTTCTGAAAAAGAATTTTATCTGATTGTTTAAAATTTTTAAGTCCTTTTCAAATTAGGAAAACAGTTTTATATTTCGTTGAATAACGAATTGGTGAAAATGAATTACAATACCAGCATCTTCAAAGCTTTATCAGACAACAACCGCTTGCGAATCCTTAAAGTACTGCAGTCCCGGTCTCTTTGTGTTTGCGAGATCCGGGAACTGCTGAAACTGGCCGGTTCCACCGTGTCCCAGCATTTAAAAATACTGAAGGAAGCTGGCTTTATAATTGAGAAAAAAGAAGGCCGTTGGGTGAATTACCAAATTAATCCTGCGCCCGAAGACAACCGGATCAATGCAATTCTGGGTTCGCTGGATTTCTGGATAAATGATGAAGCGCTGATTATAAGCGATAAACAGAAACTGCCGGATCTGGACCGGAATCTTATTTGCAAATAATAAATGGTTTTTTGTTTCGTTATATTGCGAAATTATTTCTACAATAAAAATCTTATATTATTAACATAACAAAATAAAGGGATGCCATGAAAAACGAACAGGAACTTAAAAAAGTAGTAAAGTCCAAATACGGCGAAATTGCCCAAAAAAGCAGTGGATGCTGTTGCGGCGGCGGAAATTCCAAAGTGATTGATTATACCATTATGCAGGATGACTATTCCCAATTGTCCGGTTATGTACCGGATGCGGATATGGGTTTGGGCTGCGGTGTTCCCACCGAATATGCCATGATTCAAAAAGGGGATACTGTGGTGGATCTCGGCTGCGGGGCCGGTAATGACATCTTTGTCGCTTATCCTTTTGCGGGAAGCGAAGGAAGGCTGATCGGAATTGATTTTACCGAAGAGATGCTGGAAAAGGCAAACCGGAATAAAGCAAAGCTGGGATATGCCAATGTGGAATTCAAAATGGGGGAAATCGAAAACATCCCGCTGGAAAATAACACTGCTGATGTGGTTATCAGCAACTGCGTTCTGAACCTGGTGCCGGATAAAGCCAAAGCCTTTTCGGAAATCCACCGAATTTTGAAAACGGACGGCCATTTCTGTGTGTCGGATATTGTTTTAGTCGGCGACCTGCCGCCCCGGTTAAAAGAATCGGCGGAAATGTATGCAGGTTGTGTTTCCGGTGCCGTTCAGCAGCAGGATTATCTGCAAAATATTGCAGAGGCCGGGTTCAGCAATATTGAAGTGAAACGCACGAAAGTTATCGAATTACCGGATAAAATTTTAAGGGAGTATCTGTCCCCGGAAGAGATTGCAGACTTCAGGCAAAACTTAAAAGGTATTTTCAGCATCACTGTTGTCGGATATAAAAAATGACTGCATTTCCGCCGGTGATGCGGTTCTTCCACGGAAGCCGGATTAACCAATGAATTTCTCTAGCTGCGCCCGATGATGACGCCGCCCAGCACATTTTCTTCCGGACTGAGATTGAAAAAGCTGTTGATACTGTCATCAAAGAAATTACCGATTCCGCGCGCTCCAAGCCCCAGTGCTCCGGCGGAAAGATAAAGGCACTCGGAAAGCATTCCCACATCGATATGGGCATAGCGGTAGCCGCGGTTGGAAAATAGATTGATCTGATTAAAATCCACTGCAAAGAATACCGCCGCACTGCAATTGAAAACCGCATCCTGCGCCAGAGTCAGGTAGGAAATATCACCGCGGAATGTGCCCCGTTTGATCAGGGACAGGCGATTGGATTCCGGCACGAATCCATAAATTCCATTTTCCACGCCCTCTACTTCATGGATGACCACAATTGCCCGCACTGCCGGATAGTTGTATAAAAGCGGCACCTGCTTCAGGGAGTTCAGCAGAAAAGATAACTCACCGGGCTTAATGGGAGCCCGTAAAAAATGATGGGTGGAACGGCGGTTTTCAATTACCTGCCAGGCGGGTTTTTCCGGCTGCTGTTCCGGCTCGGGTAATTCAGTTTCTTCTCCCCCTCCCTGCCATGCTTCAGGCTTTTTATGGAAAGGCAGATGCACTTCCACGGAGACCGGTTTTTCATGTGCTGCATAATGTTTGCTTTTTTGATGAATTGCCTGATTTAAACCGGATTCGCCGGCGGAAATGTAATCATCTTCCTGCGGATGCATACTGAACCGGTACTGCTGCTGCGCCGGTTCGCCACTGCGCTTACCAAGTGCCGCCATTAACAGGCACGCCTCGCCGGACTCGTTCAACTGCAACAGTTTATTGACATCATCATCCCTAAAATCGCCAATCAAATTAACACTTAAACCCAGGGCTGCCGCGGCAACCATCAGATTCTGCACCACATATCCGGCGTCCATCAGACAATAGCGATAGGCGCGTTCCCGGAATTTCCATTCATTGCGCAGAAAATTGGAAGTAAGAATCAGTATCACCGGTGCATCCATGCAGGACAGGTCAAAAGCGGCTGGCCGCAGAGAATCCGCAGCATTTTTTTCTGCGATTTTAAGCAGTTGGTGGTTGTTGGCATTAAAATAATGAATACCGGTTGAAAGGTCATTTACCCGGATTGCCGCCACATAAATATCAGTGGAATAAAGCCCGCTGGCGGAAGGGGCCGCCCGCAGGTAGATTTTCCGGGAAGGAAATTCCCGCACATCGGTAACACCATTGGTTAAGTACAGTAAATTAGACAATTCCTGCAAAGCAACCGGTGTATTCTCCAGACTGCTGAAATCTGCAAATTTGCGGCTGCGGCTGTATACATCCGGAAGGCTTAATTCCTTAAAAGTTGCCGGTTTGGGCAATACAACGGATTCCTTATCCGGATATTCCTTTATGGCAGACGGGCGGGGCTCGTTTAAATGCTCCTGATACAATGATTTTACCTGATCGAAATTGTATTTGGTGTGCTCATGATATGTCTTTGCACTGCCGAAAAACCTCATCTTC
>JBAPTX010000604.1:0-3147 GCA_049282375.1 Calditrichia bacterium | reverse complement strand
TTCCCGTTCAGCCATACCACCTTCACCTGCACTTCCCCCCATGGCGAATTGATGGTACGAAGTTCACGGGGCAGTTTTTCACGCTGTACAGGAAAATAACGCAGCCCGATGGTGCTGCTTTCGCGGTAAAGAATATCCCGGATCGCCGCTAAATTCTGTTCATCGGAGAGGATTACCACCAGATTGCCCGGACGGCCTTTTTTCATGATTCCCGGATATAAGGTTACATCCAGAGCGCCGGCCTTAAACAGCCGGTTTTGCAGGTGCGGAAAGAATTCGGGATTCATATCATCTATATTGGTTTCCACCTGCAGGATCTTTTCAGTAAAATGTTTTTCTTCTGATTCTCCCATCCAGACCCGGCACAAGTTGGGAAATTCGCGGAAACTTTTACTGCCTGCCCCATAGCCGCACTTCTTAATCACAAAAGCATCCCGCTCTTTAAAAAGGCCATCGGAGAGAGCCCGGACGAGCAACGCCCCGGTAGGTGTCACCAGTTCGGCTTCAATGTCGCGATAAAGCACCGGATAATCCTGCAGCAGCGCCAGGGTGGCGGGCGCCGGAAGCGGCAACTGCCCGTGTGCGGCGGTCACAAAGCCCCTGCTGACCGGAAGCGGCGAAGTTAAAATCTTGTTCGGGTGCAGGTAATCCACACAAATAAAGGCACCGACAATGTCCACAATGGAATCCACTGCGCCCACTTCATGGAAATGCACCTTTTCCAACGGGATCCGGTGAATTTCAGCTTCATGTTTTCCCAGCCGCTGAAAAGCATCTATACTGCGGCGGGTAACCGTGTCGCTGAAAGCTGCTCCTTCAATTAAAGATATGATTTGGGATAAACTGCGGGAGGTGCGGTCTTCGGAGTGAACCGTCAGATGCCGGGCGCGAATATGATGGCGGGAAGTCTCCTCCAGTAAAAGCTGCAGACCGGGGAATTTCAGCCGGGCAAGCTGCTCCTCCAGGAAAGACAGCGGCACCAGCCCATCCAGAAAAGCGGCAAGCAGCATATCGCCCGAAATGCCGCCAACCGCTTCGATGTATAGAAACTTACTTGTGTTCACATTGGCTCATTTATTTTGCTTCAGGCTTTACCGGGCGGATGCTTGCGGCTGGCGGAACTGTTTGATCCAGTCCGGGTCCGGCTGAGCATTGTCTTTCTTGGTCCAGCGGCCGCTCAATCCCACATTCAGCGGCGAATTTTTCCTGATGTACTCCATCATGGCATTTCGTGTTAAAAGGCCGGTATAGGCAACTTTTTCCTGAGGAATCTTTTCCAGAATTGACAATCCCGAATTCCCCTCCATGAGGTAATCTGTAGTAACTACACGATACAACTTGTCCGCCTGCAGGGGTTCTCCGTCAATTGTAAAAGAGACCACCCTTTCTCCATTGGGCAGGTTTTTATTATAGACAATTTTACCGCCCGATATGGCCATGCCGCGCCCATTTCCTCTGATTTTCTGTTCAATAATCTCTTTAAGAAATTCGCCGGTAACTTTAAATTCCACCAATTGATTCCCGAATGGCAGCACTTTGAAAATGTCTTCGCGCGAAATAGGCCCCGCTTTTATATCCGCCCGGATACCGCCGTAGTTGGTAAAAGCAAAATCCGCCTTTAATTCAGTGCGCATGGCGTCGGTTACCAGGTTGTACATGGGAGATTCGTGAATGCCCGCCCGGGTAAGGGAATTCTCGCTGGTGCCGATAACTTCATCAAAGCCGGATTCATATTCTTTCTGCTGCTCACGGATATAAGCCAGAATAGTGCTGTCCGGACGGAATTCATCTGATTGCAGCAGCAACAGCATGCCCTCTCCGGAGGGCAGATCATAGCCCATTATGGCACCGCTCCGGCGGTCGATGTTCAATTTTATCCACCCCAGATTACCGCCATTCCCATAATTCTGCACCGCAATGGTATGGTTAACCGGATCCACCCATGGCTTTTGATACCCGCGATGCAGGTGGCCTCCAAGAAGAAGGTCAATTCCCCGCACATAATGGGCAATCTCCATCGCATCGGCATATCCCCGGTCTATCAATTCCTTATAAGTGGTATTCAGGAGGTTTTCATATCCTTCTTTTGTATCATAAGGAAGGCCGGTATGCACCTGGGCAATCACCAAATCCACTTTCTCCACATCCCGCAAATGGTCGACCGCTTTTTGCAGAGCAGGAATTTCCGGCACAAAATTTAAACCTCTAACGTTTTCAACAAAACTCATATACTCGGTACCCACAGTTGTGGCGCCGGTAAACCCGATTTTAATGCCGTTGATATTCTTCACCATGTAGGGCTTCAGCATGGACCAGACTTTTCCGGTTTCTTTATCAATTATATTGCAGCTTATCCACGGGAAGTCAGATTCTTTGATCAGTTTTTCAAGGTTATCCCTGCCCAGGTCAAAATCGTGATTGCCGGGTGCTACTGCGTCATAACCGACCCGGTTCATGTATTCCACCACCACCTCACCCTGGGAGCGGGTACCCACCAGGGTCCCCTGAAAAATATCGCCGGCATCAAGCAACAGGGAAGCATCCTGCGTTTCCGCAATCTGTTCACGCACATCCTTAATTATAGCGTAAGCAGCGGCACCTCCGCCCAGCAGCGGCGGAAATTCAGGATTCAGAAACTCGGCGGACTGTTCGGTAATATGCCCATGAACATCATTGGTGAAAAACACGTGCAGAGTCATGGTTTGGGAATTTTCCTGTGCCAATAAAAGAGAGCTGCAAATAAATATTACTAAAACTATGAACTTTTTCATGAATAAATTTCCTGTTTATGTACGCAAGTTTTACGCTGTTAAATAATGCGGGTTCGCCCGGAAATATTTTCAGGCTGCTGCAATTTAGCTGAACAGCTATTTTCAGACAAGATGAAAATGGATTGTTGTTTATCTCCGGTGGGTGGGGTTTTATGGGTATCCAATAAAAAACCCGAAGCGGTTAACTTCGGGTTCGGTGCGGTTAAAAAAAATTTGCTTATCCCAGGAAGGCACGCAGTGCCCGGCTGCGGGAGGTATGACGTAACCGGCGGATCGCTTTTTCTTTAATTTGTCGGACCCGTTCACGGGTCAGGTTAAAGCGTTCACCGATTTCTTCCAGCGTCAGCGGATGTTCCTGCCCCAAACCGAAATAAAG
>JBAPTX010000603.1:0-4193 GCA_049282375.1 Calditrichia bacterium | reverse complement strand
CATATGCCACCGGACGCGGCAAGTTGATCGTGCGCGGGAGGGCAAATGTGGAGCATTCCCGCAACAACAAAACCAGCATTATTATATCCGAAATGCCTTATCAGGTAAATAAGGCTTCTTTTATTGAAAAGACTGCCGATCTGGTACGCACAAAACGCATTGAAGGTATTTCCGACATCCGTGACGAATCCGACCGCGACGGGATCCGGGTGATGATTGAATTAAAACGGGATGCCCAGCCGGAGGTGGTTTTAAATCAGCTTTATAAACACACTCAGTTGCAGACCACTTTCGGTATAATTAATCTGGCGCTGGTGGATGGTATTCCGCGGGTGATGAATTTGCGGCAGTTGATTCAGCATTTTATTGATCATCGCCACGAAGTGATTTTGCGGCGCACCCGTTATGAGCTGGCGGAAGCGGAAAAACGGGCCCACATCCTGGAAGGATTGAAAATTGCACTCGATCATTTAGATGCCATCATCAGCCTGATCCGGAAATCAAATGATCCTGAATCCGCCCGCAATAATTTAATGGAACAATTCGGCCTGTCCGAAGTGCAGGCCAAAGCCATTCTGGATATGCGGTTGCAGCGGCTGACCGGACTCGAACGCCAGAAAATTGAAGATGAATATAAAGAGGTCATTAAAACCATCGAGCGCCTGCGGGGCATTCTGGAAAATGTAAATCTGCAGATGCAGATCATAAAGGAAGAATTAACCGATCTGAAAGAAACTTACGGGGATAACCGCCGCACCGAGATTATTCAGAATTATGAAGAGTTCTCCATTGAAGATATGATCGCCGAAGAAGATATGGTTATCACCATTACCCGCGACGGTTACATAAAGCGGTTTCCGGTAAGCGGGTATCGCCGGCAGCACCGCAATACCCGCGGCAGTGCCGGAGCGGTTGCCAAAGGAGAAGATTTCATTGAACATCTCTTCATTGCCTCCACCCATCACTATATCCTGTTCTTTACCAATCTGGGACGGGTGTACTGGTTGAAAGTTCACGAGCTGCCGCAGGTCGGCAAAGCCGGTAAAGGGCGCGCGATTGTGAACATGATCCAGGTTAGTAAAAATGAAAACATAACCGCTTTTCTGCCGGTAAAGGAATTCAGCGATGAAGCCTTCCTGATCATGGCTACACGGGCGGGACTGGTGAAAAAAACAGTGCTCTCCGCCTACGGCAATCCCCGCCGGGATGGCATTAATGCCATCCGCCTGAATGAAGGGGATGAATTGATCGAAGTAAAATTAACGGACGGTTCCAGTGATGTTGTACTGGCGACAAACTCCGGCATGGCCATTCGCTTTAACGAGTCAGAAGTGCGGGATATGGGACGGGTAGCCGCAGGTGTACGGGGAATTGCCCTTTCCAAAAAGGACCGGGTAATCGGTATGGTGGTTGTAAAAAGGGAAGGGACCTTGCTGACCGTTACCGAAAAAGGATTCGGCAAGCGCACTCCCATCCGGGACTACCGGCTGACCCACCGCGCCGGAAAAGGCATTAAAAATTTCAAGATTTATCCAAAAACGGGTGAAGTGATCAGTATTATGGAAGTGGTGGATGATGATGACTTAATGTTGATCTCCAATAAAGGAGTGCTGTTGCGCATCCATGTGGGAAATGTGCGGCCGACCGGCCGGAATACCATGGGAGTGCGGCTGATGCGACTGGACGAAGGACATGCCGTCAGCGATGTGGCCCGAATCATCACCACAGAGGATAATGAATAATCACGCATCCCTCATTTAGTAAAATTAAAGGCCCTTTGTTTTGAAGGGCCTTTTTTTATTTTATGAACGCAAAATTTGTGAGGTATTTGTCCTGATTGTACAAATTAACCCCTTAGATTGATTGGTGTTGATCGGGAAATTTGAATTACTGTGAAATATTGGGCAAGTAAAGGAAAAAGGTTGGTATTATTCTGAATTGAACCTTATATTTTGGGAAAATGATAACGAAGACGGAGGCAAGATGAAAAAAATATCGGATTCCACTATTCGGCGGATGTCAAAATATTTCCGGTCTCTGGAGCAGTTGATCAAAAAGGATGTAGAAACGGTCTCCTCTGATACGCTGGCCGAAATGGACGGTATTACTTCCGCTCAGGTTCGCAAAGATCTTTCTTTTTTCGGCACTTTTGGCAAACGGGGATTTGGTTATAATACCAAGCAGTTAAAGAAGCAGATCGAGAATATTCTGGGATTATACCGCACGTGGAATGTCGCCATTGTCGGTGCCGGAAATATCGGCCGCGCCCTGACTGAATACGCCGAGTTCAAAAAACAGGGATTTATAATTCGGGTCATTATGGACAGAGATCCCAAAAAGGTGGGTCAGCAGGTGCATGGACTGGCGATTAAAGATTTCAAAGAAGTGAAGCAACTGGTAAAAGAGGAACAGATTGACATAGCCATTATTGCCGTTCCCGGCGATGTAGCCCAGCCGGTTGCCGATAAGCTGGTGGAAGCAGGTATTAAAGCAATTCTGAACTTTGCCCCGCGCAGTTTAAAAGTCCCCGGCCATGTAATGGTGAAATACGAGAATATGGCAGTGGAAATGGAATCTCTTTCCTATTTCCTTTCCAACAATCACTGATTTATTTCTGTTTTTTTTAAAAGGTTAAAAGAGAATGATTTCCGCAGGCAGAAGTCATTCTCTTTTTTTTACCCAAACCCGGTTAAAAGGCCACCTGCAGAATAAAGGAGGCCAGCATTGCCAGGCCTACCACTATCTTAAAAAATGCGCCGACAAGAAACCCCAGGAAAGCGCCCCATCCCGACTGCAGAACCTTTTTCCCCCACTTACCTGCCAGCAATTCCCCGGCAATTGCTCCCAGAAGCGGCCCCAGTATCACACCGATAAATCCCAGGAATACAACTCCCAGCAAAGCACCGATAATGCTGCCCCAAACACCGGCTGCCGAAGCGCCGTATTTTTTCGCACCGATTGCCCCTGCATAGTAATCCAGTAAAAACATTAATACAGTAATAATACCCCAGATAATTACTGTTAAGGTCCCGAAATGCTGCCAGTGAGACAGAATCCCGAACAGCAGGTAGCCGCCAAACATCAGCGGAATTCCCGGGAGCATTGGGGCAACCGTCCCGATCAGGCCAACAATCATAATTATAAGTGTGAGAATAAAAAGCAGGGCTGTGGACATTATTTCCTCTTTTCAGGGTTGTTGGAAACTCCTTCGATCCATTCGGATAAAATCTGTTGCTGCCAATCCGCTCCCGGTGCGGTGCCTTTATAAAATCCTTTTTGCAGCCGCTGCCGGCAGATTTCATACAGGATTACCGCTGCCGCCACTGAAACATTCAGGCTTTCCACCATTCCGAACATGGGGATGTGGACGGAGACGTCAGAAATATTTTGCGCTTCGCGCGATACACCCAGATGTTCGTTGCCCAGAATAATGGCCGCGGAACCTGTCCAGTCCATTTCATAAATGCTTTGGGATTCTGGTGCGTGCCGGGTTGCCACAATCCGGAAGTCTTCCGCTTTCAATGACCTTTTTAAGCCGGAGTAATCCCGGTGAGGAACTGTTTTAACCCATTTATGGGCGGAAGCGGAAGATTTTTTCCCCATTTCCGGCATTTCCGCGCTGGTGTATAGCAGATGAACAGCCGGCACTCCCACGGCATCGCAGGATCGCAGAATTGCGCTGACATTGTGGGGGTCTGTTATGTTTTCACAGATTACTGTAATATCCGGCTGGCGATAACGCAGTACCTGCTTCATGCGGTTCAGGCGTCTGGCAGTGGGCAATGGTTTTTCCTTTTTCGGGAAATATAAAAGCGGAGCAGCAGTGGAAAAAACAAAAATTCCGGGAGAGTGTTATTTCAGAGGAAGTTCCGGCAGGTAACTACGAATCTCAGATTTACCTCAGACTATTGTTCATATTCCAGTTTCAATTCAGCATGGCAGCCGCATTTGCAGCGGAACTGCACACCTGTTATGCGGTCCTGCTCTTCAATTATTCCAACTTCGGCCTCGCTTCCGTTCACTCTGTGCCATTGAACCTTTTCCGGCTGCCCGTGGCCCGGTTTCATTTGTTCCTGTTTCAGAAGTTTGCGAATCTTAGGCCTGGTTTTATTATTGATAAATAAGTGCGAGTCTTCCAGTATCGAAACAAAACCGCCTTTTTTGCTCATTCCCGATCCTTAAATTTTCAGCAG
>JBAPTX010000602.1:0-8209 GCA_049282375.1 Calditrichia bacterium | reverse complement strand
GGCCCCTGTTATGTAACCCAGGTGAAAACCCGGGAAAAGGACGGCTATGAAGCCGTTCAGCTTGGATTTGGAAAGCGCAAAGAAAAGAATGCCATTAACCCCCTGAAGGGGCATGTTAAAAAAGCCGGAGTTTCGGCACCTGTGCGGGTTTTAAAAGAATTCACGGGAATGGGTAAAGACCTGAATCCGGGGGATACGGTAACTGTACATATGTTTCAGATGGGAGATATTTTAAAAATTGCCGGCAACAGCAAAGGCCGTGGATTCGCCGGGGTAATGAGGCGCCATAATTTTGGCGGCGGACAGAAAACCCATGGTCAGTCAGACCGTATGCGCGCACCCGGTTCCCTGGGAATGAGTTCTGATCCTTCGCGGGTGTATAAGGGCATGCGCATGGCCGGGCGAATGGGCGGCAAGCGGGTTACCCAGAAAAGTCTGGTTGTGGTGGGAGTTGATACCGATAAAAATTTATTATTTGTAAGAGGTGCGGTACCCGGCGGCAGAAATAATTTTGTAGAGATTTATAAAGCTTAATTGAATAAGAGCGGGTAAGAATAATGGAACTGAATGTTTATAAAATGGACGGGACCGAAACCGGGGATAAGGTAGAGCTTAGTCCGGCGGTATTTGAAATAACCCCCAACGAACATGTGGTGCATCTTGCGGTAAAGGCATTTCTGGCTAATCAGCGGCAGGGAACCCATATGGTAAAAACACGCAGTATGGTTTCCGGCGGCGGGCGCAAACCCTTTCGGCAAAAGGGAACCGGCCGGGCGCGTCAGGGAACCATCCGTGCGCCGCATATGGTTGGCGGTGGAGTTGCGCATGGGCCGCAGCCACGCGATTACACGCAGACTCTTCCCAAAAAAGTAAAGAAACTGGCCAGGCGTTCTGTTCTCTCCGCCCGGGCAAAAGATGAACGCATTTATGTGGTGGATAATTTCACCCTGGATGCTCCCAGAACAAAAAGTGTGGCTGAGCTGATCCGTAATTTAAAGGTGAATAGTAATAAAGTATTGATCGTTACCTCCGGAATCGATAAAAATCTGGTGCTGTCTGCGAGGAATATTCCATATGTGCAGGTTCAGAATGCCCCCGAGTTTTCCGTGTATGCATTAATTAGTGCGGATTACATCATTTTTCAGAAAGATGCAGTGGACATTGTAAACAAGGAGTTGGCATCATGAAAGATTCCAGACAGGTGGTTATTCAACCGGTATTAACCGAAAAAGCATTGCAGCTTAAAGATAAATTCAACCAGTATGTTTTCCGGGTTGCTGCGGATGCCAATAAAATTGAAATAAAAAATGCTCTGGAAAAACGCTTTTCGGTTACCATTAAAGATGTGCGTACTACCAACATCAAGCCAAAACCCCGGCAGCGTTTTACCCGCACCGGAAGAGTCTCCGGTTTTACAGCCAGTTGGAAAAAAGCCATTGTTACCCTGCAGGAAGGCGACACAATGGACTTCATGGAAAATTTATAAAGAAAGCAGCGGAGTATTAAAATGGCCCTGAAAAAATATAAACCTTTAACCCCCGGCTTGCGCTTCCGAGTGGATGTAAAGTTTGATGAAATCAGCAAATCGGACCCGGAAAAGTCGTTGCTGGCACCGCTTAAGAAAAGCGGCGGCCGTAACAACCACGGGCGGGTTACTGCATGGCAGCGCGGCGGCGGGCATAAAAGGCATTACCGCATAATCGATTTTAAACGTAAAAAGCATGACATTCCCGCAACCGTGCATACCATCGAATATGACCCCAACCGCACCGCCCGGATTGCGCTGCTCTTTTACGCCGATGGTGAAAAGCGCTATATTCTTGCACCCAACGGATTAAAAGCCGGCGACCGGGTAATGTCCGGCGAAACAGCGGAAATCAAGGTTGGCAATACCATGCCGTTGGCACGGATTCCCATGGGAATGGCCGTTCATAATATTGAAATGATCCCCGGCAAAGGCGGACAGGTTGCCCGCAGCGCCGGCTCTTCTGCGCAGGTAATGGCAAAAGAGGGCGATTTTGCGCTGCTGAAAATGCCGTCCGGCGAAATCCGCCGTTTTCGACTGGGCTGTTATGCCACCCTGGGTGAAGTCAGTAATGCGGAACATAGTAATGTTACTCTGGGTAAGGCGGGCCGCTCCCGCTGGAAAGGCCGGCGTCCCAATGTGCGCGGTGTTGCCATGAACCCGATTGACCACCCGATGGGGGGCGGTGAAGGGAAGTCATCCGGCGGACGTCATCCCTGTTCACCCTGGGGGCAGTTGTCCAAGGGGTTGAAAACCCGTAAAAAGTCTAAAAAATCAAATGATTTAATCGTTAAACGTCGCAGTTAATGGGAGTTGAAAATGGCCAGATCTTTGAAAAAAGGTCCCTACATTGATAAAAGCCTGATGAAGAAGGTTAATGATCTGAATAATTCGGGCCAGAAGAAAGTGGTAAAAACCTGGGCGCGCCGCAGTACAATTCCACCGGAATTTGTCGGCCATACCATTGCCGTTCATAACGGCATCAAGTTTATTCCCGTTTATGTAACGGAGAATATGGTAGGCCATAAGCTCGGGGAATTCGCCCTGACCCGTACTTATCGCGGACATGCCGGGCGGTCCGAAAGAGCATCCAGGTTAAAACGATAAATTGGAGCACCAAATGGAAGCAAGAGCAATCGAGAAATACATTAGAACATCGCCTCTGAAAATGCGGCGTATTGTGGATGCGATCCGCAAAAAGAATGTGGAAGATGCGCTGAATTACCTCCATTTTTCCCCAAAAAGAAGTTCGGGATATGTGGAAAAAGCACTTCGCTCGGCGGTGGCCAATTTTTTCGAAAATTATGAAGGTAAACGAATAGCCACCCATAACCTTTTTATTAAAAAAATAACAGTAGATGGCGGTCCAATCCTACGGCGCTTTCGCCCAATGTCAATGGGAAGAGTCGGGCGGATCCGCCGTAGAACCAGCCACTTAACCGTGGTGGTGGAGAATAAAGAGTAATTAACAACTGGAGGATTTACTTTGGGTCAAAAGACAAATCCGATTGGCTTTCGCTTAAGTGTTACGAAAGACTGGGATTCGCAGTGGTTTAATGATAAGGATTACGGAGATACTTTAAACGAAGATCTGCTGGTTCGCAAATATATCCGCAGGCGTTTTCAGGATGGGGCAGTATCCCGGATCAAGATTGAACGCAAAGCCAAAAAGGTGTTCATTGAATTGAACACTGCACGCCCCGGCGTGGTGATCGGAAAAAAAGGCGCTGAAGTGGACCGTCTTAAAGAGGAGTTAAAAAAACTTATTGATAAAGATGTTCAAATCAATATAAAAGAGATTAAACATCCGGAAGTGGACGCGTTGCTGGTTGCCCAAAACATTGCCCGCCAGTTGGAGGGAAAGGTGTCATTTCGCCGGGCGATGAAACGCGCCATTACCTCCGCCATCCGGTTGGGAGCGGAAGGAATTAAGCTGACCTGCTCAGGACGCCTGGGCGGGGCGGAAATGGCCAGAACGGAATCTTATAAAGAAGGGCGCATTCCGCTGCATACTCTGCGTGCCGATATTGATTATGCAACTGCAACGGCAAATACCACTTACGGAAACATTGGCGTAAAGGTCTGGATCGGACACGGCAATGTTCTGGAACGATAAACCTGGTGAGGAGATAGAACGATGTTAATGCCGAAAAGGGTAAAATACCGCAAGCAGCAGCGTGGAAGAATGCGCGGCAAAGCCCAAAGGGGCAACTATATAGCTTTTGGCCAGTTTGGCCTGAAAGCCATGGAAGCACACTGGATTACCAGCCGTCAGATCGAAGCTGCCCGTATCGCCATGACCCGTTATATAAAACGCGGCGGCAAGGTATGGATCCGTATTTTCCCCGATAAACCGCTGACCAAAAAACCGGCTGAAACACGCATGGGAAAAGGGAAAGGAACGCCTGAGTATTGGGTGGCGGTCGTTAAGCCGGGGCGCATCCTGTTCGAAATTGAAGGCGTACCGACGGATATCGCCAAAGAGGCAATGCGGCTTGCTTCCCACAAACTGCCCATTAAAACAAAATTCGTTACCCGTGAAGATGCAGGGGAGTAGTAAGCAATGAAAAGTCAAGAATTAAGAGAAATGACCCGGGAAGAGCTGGAAAGTCGTCTGGAAGACATGAAGGATGAAATGTCCAACCTTCGAATCCAGCAGTCAACTCATCAGTTGGCAAATCCCAGCCGCATAAAATTGGTGCGGAAAGAAATTGCCCGGATAATTACCATATTAGACGAATACGATAAGGGCATTTCACAACCAACAACCGGAACTAAAGCATAGGTGAAGTGACAGGATGGAAAGAGGAACTCGTAAAACCCGGGTAGGTGTTGTCGTAAGTGACAAGATGACCAAAACTGCAGTGATTGCCGTTGAGCGTCTGATTAAACACCCGATGTATAAAAAATATGTAAAACGTACCACCAGGTTTAAAGCCCATGATGAAAAGAATGAATGCCAGGTGGGTGATGTGGTGAAGATTATGGAAACACGTCCGTTAAGCAAGGATAAACGCTGGCGGATTGTCGAAATTATTGAAAAAGTTAAATAATTAATCTGCTGGAGCGGTTATGATTCAGGAATATTCCAGATTAAATGTAGCAGACAATTCTGGTGCAAAAAAAGTGATGTGCATCCGTGTACTGGGTGGAACCGGCAGACGCTATGCTTCGGTGGGAGATATTATTATAATCAGCGTGAAAAACGCCATCCCTAATTCCGCGGTAAAAAAGGGCGATGTCAGCAAAGCAGTGGTGGTGCGCACCAAAAAAGAGGTCCGGCGCCCCGACGGCAGCTATATCCGTTTTGATGAAAATGCAGCAGTATTGCTGAACGACCAGGGCGAACCCCGCGGTACCCGTATCTTCGGACCGGTAGCCAGAGAACTGCGTGACAGAAATTTTATGAAAATTCTATCTTTAGCACCTGAAGTACTTTAAAGAAGGAATGAAAGACAATGCGTAAAGTAGTCAAAAACGATACCGTGGTAGTAATCAGCGGCGACGATAAATCAAAAAGCGGTAAAGTACTGAAAGTTTTTCCGCAGGAAAGAAGGGTTGTTGTGGAAGGTGTGAATATGATCAAGCGCCACACACGTCCGACCCAGCAGCTTCCTCAGGGAGGCATTGTGGAAAAAGAAGCACCTATTCACGTGTCCAATGTGAAAGTTATCTGTCCCAAGTGCAACCAGCCCACCCGCGTGGGTGCACGCATTCTGGAAGATGGAAGTAAGGTGCGGTATTGCAAAAATCCCGATTGTCAGGAAATGATCTAAAATTAGGAAAATGTAATGGAGAAGTATAGTCCCAGATTGCAGGAACAATTTCAAAAGGAAATTGTGCCGGCATTAATGAAACGATTCGGTTATAAAAACGTGATGGAAGTGCCTCATTTGCAGAAGATCAGCCTGAATATGGGTGTGGGCGAAGCCATTCAGGATCCGAAGGTTTTGGATAATGCCATTAATGATTTGACCATAATAAGCGGTCAGCGGCCGGCAGTGAGCACATCCAAAAGATCCATCTCGAACTTCAAACTGCGGCAGGGAATGAAGATCGGCGCCCGGGTAACACTGAGGGGCAGCCGTATGTATGAATTCCTGGACCGGTTTATCAGTCTGGCGGTGCCGCGCATCCGCGACTTTCGCGGACTTTCGGACAAATCCTTTGACGGCAGGGGGAATTATTCAGTGGGTGTGCGCGAACAAATAATTTTCCCGGAAATCAATGTTGATAAAATTGATAAAATCCGCGGGCTGGATATTACCTTTGTTACCAATGCCAAAACTGATGAAGAGGCGTACGAATTGCTGAAAGCGTTCGGAATGCCGTTCAGACAATAAGAGGAGATTTATTTTGGCAAAGAAATCCTTAATAGCGAAATCAAACAAAAAACAGAAATTTCAAGTACGAGAATACAGCCGATGCCAGCGCTGCGGCCGGCCCAGAGCGGTTTACCGCAAATTTCATCTGTGCCGGATCTGTTTTCGGGAATTGGCCAATAAAGGCGAAATTCCAGGCGTGGTAAAAGCAAGCTGGTAACAGGCAGGAGACCAAGAAATGAGTATGACTGATCCTATTGCAGATTTTCTTACGCGCATTCGTAATGCGATCCAAGCCGGACATCGCCGGGTGGATATTCCGGCATCCAAAGTAAAAATTCGTATGGCGGAAATTCTGTACGAACAAAAATTCATCCGGAACTTCATTATCATTGAAGATGGAAAACAGGGATTGATCCGGGTTTTCCTGAAATTCAATACCGATGGAGTGTCTGTAATTCATGAATTGAAGAGAGTAAGCACCCCGGGCCGCCGCTATTATGTCGGTTCCGATAATTTGCCGCGGGTAAAAAATAATATGGGAATATCCATGATCAGTACCTCCCGGGGCATCATGACCGGGCGCCAGGCTTCCCGCGAAAATGTCGGCGGTGAAGTGTTATGCTATGTGTGGTAATGTTTAAAGGTAAAGGAGTGACATCGTGTCCCGTATAGGTAAATTGCCTATTCAGATTCCTCAGAATGTGGAAGTAAAAATTGATAAAAATAACATGGTTTGGGTAAAAGGCCCCAAAGGCGAATTGCAGATGCCGCTCAATGAAGAAATGATCATTGAACAGGGGGATAACCAAATTGAAGTAAAGCGCCCCAGCGATTCCAAGAAGCACCGCTCTTTGCACGGCCTGACCCGTACGCTGGTTTATAATATGGTAGCCGGTGTTACCGAGGGTTTCCGGAAGGGATTGGAAATAGTCGGGGTAGGCTATAAGGCGGAAAAGAAGGGGAGTGGGCTGCTGTTGCTGGTTGGCTATTCGCATCCGATCTATTTTGTGCCGCCGGAGGGGATTTCCATTGAAGTTCCCGCCCCCACAAAGATTTCGGTCAGCGGAATTGATAAAGTACTGGTGGGGCAGGTGGCCGCTAAACTCCGCGCTTTCCGTCCGCCCGAGCCCTATAAAGGTAAAGGGATTCGCTACGAAGGTGAATTTGTAAGGCAAAAAGCCGGGAAAACAGCCGGTTAAACTTTAAATTGCAGCAGGAGAGTTCGAGCGTCATGAAGAAGAAAGTTCGAAGAAAGAAAAGAGTAATTGGCAGTGCAGAAAAACCCCGTCTGGTGGTTTATAAAAGCCTCAGATACATCTACGGCCAGATTGTGGACGACCGCAGTCAAAAAGTGCTGTTGGGAGTTTCCTCGAAGAGCAAAGAAATTGCCGGAGATGTAAAGAAAGCCAAGTCCAAAACAGAAACAAGCACGATTGTGGGTAAACTGCTTGCTAAAAGGGCCAAAGATTTAAAAATAGAGCAGGTAGTATTCGACCGTAACGGCTATGCCTATCACGGTCGGGTAAAAGCGCTGGCCGAAGGAGCACGCGAAGGCGGGCTACAATTTTAAGATTGATATTTAAACTGAAGAGGTAGGTTGTGGCTGAGAAATTAAATCCGCATGAATTAGAACTTAACGAAAAAGTGGTATACATTAACCGGGTTGCCAAAGTGGTAAAAGGCGGCCGCCGATTCAGCTTTAGCGCCATTGTTGTGGTGGGGGACGGTCACGGTCATGTAGGCGTGGGTTTGGGTAAAGCAAATGAAGTCATAAATGCGATTGCCAAAGCCACTGAAAAAGCCAAAAAAGAAATTGTGCGGATCAGTCTGGTGGGTTCCACAATACCCTATACGGTTTTCGGTAAATACGGCGCCGGTAAAGTGCTGTTAAAGCCGGCAAGCGAAGGAACCGGTGTAATTGCCGGCGGGCCGGTACGTGCGATTTGCGAAGCAGTGGGAATCCGGGATGTGCTGACCAAAGTGATTGGTTCACCCAATCCGCATAATATTGTAAAAGCCACCATGACGGCTTTGGAATCGTTGCAGGATCCCATGTCCATTGCCCGGACACGGGGTATGAAATTGTCGGAACTGTTTAGAGGATAAGTTAAACGCGGGAATAATTATGGCAGCTAAAAAACAAAAGAAGATCCGGGTTACCCAGACCCGCAGTAGAATTGGTCAGATACCCGGCCACCGTAAAACCATTGAGGCCCTGGGATTGCACAAAATTGGTCAGACCCGGGAGTTTAACGATACCCCTCAGATTCGCGGTATGCTGAATAAAGTGAAGCATATGGTTTCCTGGGAAGTGATTGAATAAAACGGTTGAGGAATTAAAATGAAGTTAGGTGAACTG
>JBAPTX010000601.1:0-3998 GCA_049282375.1 Calditrichia bacterium | reverse complement strand
CACCACAACCATCCGGTTCGGCTTGCCGGCAGCCGGAGAAGTTATGGTTCAAATTTATAGCGTAACCGGACAACGGGTTCTGTCCAGCAGGTCTGAAGCCAATTCGGGCGGATGGTTCACCTATAACTGGAATGGCAGTACAGAGAACGGCCGGACTGCAGCAAGCGGGGTGTATATCTACCGGGTTCAGTTTTCAGAACGCGATGGAAAGATTTGGCAGAAGAGTGGAAAGATGCAGTTATTAAAGTAAAAATTGTAAAGAGTTTTGGCGGCTGGTGATTCGTATTCCTATATTAAACAGATTTCTGTTTAAAGCCGGACAAAATGGTTTGTTTAACCGAATAAAGCGAGGTCCCTGATGAAATTAAGCGAACTGCTTCATGAAAAAGAAGTTTTTGTTATTCGTCCGGATCAGAATACCCAGGAAGCAGCGGAACTCATGGCGGAAAAAGGAATCGGTGCGCTGCCAGTGGTAAAAGATGACAATCTGGTGGGTATATTTACCGAACGCGATATGCTTAAACGGGTTATTGCCGGCAAGAGAGTGCCTGCTGAAACAAACGTAGAATCGGTGATGACAAAGGAGTTGATTGTTGTTGAACCGGACCATGATGTTAATGACTGCATTGCTTTGATGAAGAAATTTAATATACGGCATATTCCGGTGGTAAAGGATAATGACTTAACCGGAATTATTTCCCTTCGTGATCTGCTGCAGATTGAAATCGAGGATAAATCGTTTGAAATACGGGTGTTAAATGAATACATCCATTATATTCCACCATATAAAGTAAAAGAGCAGTACGATACCAATGCATAAAATCGGAGCGGAACGCCCTTATTTTTTACCGGATTTTGATTTTTTTCATCGCTTGTTCCACAGCGATGTGTTTGTTATCGCCGATTTTCTGAAATTCCGGCACCAGTCGCCTATGGTGCGGGCACTTCTTTCCCTTGCCCCGCAGGCATATCTGACTATTCCCGTGCAGAACCCGTCCGATCCGCACCCGCCTTTAAACGAAGTTAAACTTGATAACAGCCAGCCCTGGAAAGACAAGCATTTAAAAACATTGAAAAATCGTTTCCAAAGCTATCCTTTTTTCGATTTTTATTTTCCTGAAATTGAGGCCATTTACCGCCAGCAGCACCATTATTTACTGGATTTATTAAGGCCGCTGCTGCAATATCAGGTAAAAACGATTCTGCCGGAAATCGATTTCCGGTTTGCCAGTGAACTGAATATTCACACTGAAAATGAATTATTTGACTGGGCAAGAGAACAGGGATTTGCCCAATGGCTGATCATGGATGATGAAGATGAATATTATCTGCAATTTGTTTCTGAAAACAGATTGATGAAGCTGCCCCTCATTGAAGATGACGTGTTTCCCTCATCCTATTCCCGCCAGCTTCCATTGCTAATCCTCCAGTTTTTACAGGGTCCTGAAACCATTATGTATTTTGGGGAAAAAGAGGATTAGGTCCGCGCAGGCGGATTTTTTTAAAACCATTGCTTTAAATCCTCCCGAAATTTAAATTTGTTGTTTTGAAATTTTACTGAGGCATTGTATATGAAAATAAAAGCGATTCAGGTTCGCAAGGGAAATGTAATCCAATATCAGAATGATCTTTACCGTGTAACAGAATCCAACCATGTTACTCCCGGTAAAGGCCCGGCCATGATGCAGGTTAAAATGAAAAGGCTGAGCGACGGCGTTAATGCCGAAAACCGTTTCCGTCCCGACGAATCGGTGGAAAAAGCCACCCTGACCACCCGGGAATATCAGTTTCTTTACAGTTCCGGTGATGAATATTACTTTATGGATATGGAAACATTCGAACAGATTCACCTCACTTCAGAGATGCTGGGAGATGATATTTACTATTTGCTGCCTGAAACCATGGTTCAGATTCTAATACATGAAAATCAGCCCATTGGTGTGGAACTGCCCGGGGTAGTAGAATTAAAAGTCACCGAAACACAGCCTAATATTAAAGGCGCAACAGTATCCAGTTCCTACAAACCGGCTACACTGGAAACCGGCCTGATTACCCAGATACCGCCTTTTGTTGAAGAGGGCGAAGTTATCCGGATTGATACCTCCAGCGGAAAATATCTGGAACGGGCAAAATAATCAAATCAGGGAACCCGCTGCCTGAATTCGGGTTTATTTATAGCATTTAATTAGATAAATCGTAAATAAACCTTGAGTTTAATGAAAATTAAAAGGATTAAGTTATGAATGCAGGAAGAAAATCGAAGCGTGTTCAGGTGATTTTCAGTTTGTTTATGGTAGTTATGTTTTCCATATCCCTGTTTGCACAGGATGCGGCGCAGTCTCAGCCTCAGCCGGATCCCAAAGTTGAGGCCCAAAAAATGTTTAATGAAGGTTTAACTCAACTGAAACAGGGCAAGACAGATGAATCTATTAAAACCCTGAACAATGCCGTTACCAAAGATCCCGATCTTGCTGTTGCCTATTATGTTTTAGGAATTGCATACAAGCGTAACAACAATTTAGATAAAGCTGAACAAATGTTCAAAAAAGCCATCGAAAAAGACGATACAATGGACAAAGCCTATAATGCACTCGGGCTGTTGTATTCCAGCCAGGGCCAGTACACCGATGCAATTAATACTTTTAAGGCCGCCCTGGGTATTGACCCCAATGACGCAAAAGCGAATTTCGGTATCGGCTATGCTTACATCAAAATGAAAAACTTCGGGAATGCAATTCAGTATTTTCAAAAGGCTGTGGAAACGCAGGATGATTATACTCTCGCCTGGGAAAACCTGGGTGTGGCCCTTTTCCAGGAAAGGAAATATTCGCTGGCAGTGGATGCCTTTCAGAATGCCATAAAATACCAGAACACACGGGCCGAAAAAGGCGATATTTACCTGCGCCTGGGGGATGCTTATAATAAGCTGAATAATGACAGTGAAGCCATTGAAGCTTATCAGAATGCAATTGATATGGCCACCAAAAGCTATATAAAAGGTGCAGCTCATTTCGGGCTGGGCGAGATATACAAGCGCCAGGGCAACAATCAACAGGCGATCACCCATTTCGAGCAGGCTTCAAGGGACCGCAACTGGAAACAGTCGGCAATGTATCAGTTAGATGATCTTAAACAATAGTTCTCATTTTAAAAAAAGCAGTTGAAAGGGGGTTGGTTACTGCATGATTCACGTCAAAGTGCGTGACAACGAGCCATTCGAAAAGGCGTTGAAGCGCTTCACAAAGGCGTGCGAGAAATCCGGTTTGATGTCGGATATCAAAAAGCATCAGCATTTTGAAAAACCCAGCGAACGCCGGAAGCGCAAAGAGAATGCCGCTCGCCGCAAAATACGTAAACTGATGGCAGAACAACGCTAAGCGGGGTTACCGATGTCTTTACAAGATCGCTTAATGCAAGATTACAAAGATGCAATGAAATCCGGTGACCAGTTGCGTAAGGAAACCATTCGCGGGTTACGCTCTCAGATCAGGAATGAGGAAATTAACACAGGCAAATCCTTATCGGATCAGGAAGTATTGCAGGTGTTGAACAGCGCTGCCAAGAAACGCCGGGAATCAATAGAACAATTCCGGGCGGCTCAGCGAATGGACCGGGCGGCGGAGGAGCAAAAAGAGCTTGAAGTAATTCAGGGCTACTTACCCGAGCAGATGAATGAAGATGAAATTGCTTCGGAAGTTGATCGGGTTATCCGTGAAACCGGTGCGGAATCTTCAAAGGATATGGGAAAAGTAATGGGACGGCTGATGCCGGCGCTGCAGGGAAAAGCAGACGGCAAAACAGTGCAGCGTCTTGTTCAGCAAAAACTTTCCAGCCTTTAATGATGATTCCGGGATTTCCACCCCATACTGCTTAAACTGTAGAATTCGGGGGCTTTTTAGCCCCCGTTTTTATTTATAAAACCGGGACAAACCCATGCATTCAATTGACCTAATTTTCCTGCTCATTATTGGATTGGGCTTTTTGATCGGCCTTTGGAA
>JBAPTX010000600.1:0-2222 GCA_049282375.1 Calditrichia bacterium | reverse complement strand
GTTCTATCAGACGGATACCAATCCTTATTCAAAGATTGCCCTGGAATTTTCTGATTTGATTTACAACCGCTTTTTCCCGAAAGACCGGCCCAGAGAAAACGAATTCAGTAGGTAAGAATAAGAAACAGATCATATGAGCCAGAACAAACCCACCATAACCATTATAGGCGGCGGCAGAGCCGGGGCTTCTCTGGCTTTCTATTTTTCCCGGCAGGGGCAGCGGATACTTTCCCTCAGTGAGCGAAATCCCGAACGATTTGATTTTTTGCAGCAAACATTCAACTGGCCATTTCTCACCCAACACATTGAAGTCCCGACCCTGCAGGACAGCCGTATAGTACTTATTTGTATTCACGACAACCAGGTTGCGGAAGTGGCCCGGAGCCTGTCGGAGAAGCTTCCCTCCTGGCGAAACAAAGTCGTTGCGCACACTTCCGGCGCGCTGCCCGCAAAAGTTTTAAACCCTTTGAAAAAAAAGGGGGCGGCAGTGGCAAGTATGCATCCTGTTTATTCATTCAGCAAAGATCCCCGCGAAAATCATTTACTCCGCAATATCTGGTTCAATCTGGAAGGCGACAGCGAAGCACTGAACCAACTGGAAGAGCTGTTTCGTTTTACTCAAAACCGGATTCTGCGGGTCGATGAATCCCGAAAAGAGGCCGTTCACCTGGCTTGTGTTTTTTATGCCAATTTCTACGTGGCGCTGGCTCAGATCAGCAAAGAAATCCTTCAGGATATCCCGCTGGAGGAGCCGGAAATATTCGAGATGCTGAACCCGTTATTACGGTCTTCCGTTGATCAGGTATTGGCCCACGGCACAGCAAAGGGGTTGACCGGACCCATAAAACGGGGGGATACCCGCACAATTCAGGCTCACCTGGAATTGATGCAGAAAAACTTTCCGGATAAAATTCCGCTTTACCGGGAACTAAGTCTTAAACTCCTTGAGCTTTCCTCTCTTTTGCCCGGAGACAAAATCACCCTTGAGAAGTTACTTGCCGGATATTCATATGAAGGATCCACTGAATAACAGTTGATAATCCTCTTCCTTATTTTTTTATTCTTTCTAACATTTATTAAATCAAAACTTTATCCCCCTCCTTCCGGAAGCCAAAAATCTAACGGTTGATTTTGTGGCGGTTTTTAGCTATTATTGGGACTAGAATTACATCTTTTATGTGAATATAATTGTTTATAAATAATGGAATTATATAACATTCCCGGCAAGCACCCTTTTTGATGTTCCACACACCTTTAACCACCGCACCGAGGAGGAATTATGGCAACAACCAAAACCAAGAAAAAGGTGGAATCAGACAATGATCTTCTGTTTCCGCCCCAACCGGGTGAATTGATATCCGAACAGGAGGAAGTGCCCGTGGAGAAGAAGAGCTCAGGCCGGAAAGCCTCGAAGATGGTTTTCGAACACTTCTTCTCCAAACCGGACTGCCATCCTTTTGATGATATAGAATGGGAAGAACGGGAAGCTGTAATTACCAATGAAAAAAAGGAAATTATTTTTAAGCAGACTGAGGTGGAGATTCCCTCTTCCTGGAGCCAGCTTGCAACCAATGTGGTGGTCAGCAAATATTTTCACGGCCGCCTGGATACACCGGCGCGGGAAACAAGTGTTAAGCAACTGATAGACCGGGTGTCCCGGACTATTACCGGTTGGGGGAAAAAGGACGGATACTTTGCCAGTGACGGTGATGCGGAAACATTTTATGGTGAACTGACCTATCTTCTGGTAAATCAGTATGCCGCCTTTAACAGTCCCGTCTGGTTTAATGTGGGGGTTGAAAAGAAACCGCAGTGTTCCGCCTGTTTCATCAATTCCGTTGAAGATAATATGGCCAGCATCCTGCATCTTGCAAAAACTGAGGGGATGCTTTTTAAATTCGGATCGGGAACCGGCACCAACCTTTCAGTACTGCGTTCTTCCCGTGAAGCCATCAGCGGCGGCGGACAAGCCTCCGGTCCGGTTTCTTTCATGAAAGGGTTTGATGCTTTTGCCGGTGTGATCAAGTCCGGCGGTAAAACACGCCGCGCAGCAAAAATGGTTATTCTGAATGTGGATCATCCCGATATTATGGAATTCATCAATTCTAAATCGGAGGAGGAGAAAAAAGCCTGGGCATTAATTGATTCCGGTTATGACGGCTCTATTAATGGAGAGGCTTATGGATCGGTCTTTTTCCAAAATGCCAATCACAGTGTGCGGG
>JBAPTX010000599.1:0-4131 GCA_049282375.1 Calditrichia bacterium | reverse complement strand
AAACTTAATACCGGAAATACCCTCCTGAAAATAGAAAAAAAGCGGCAGTGAAAGCAGAAAGGTGAGCAGACTGACCAGAAAGGCCCAGCCTTTAATCAGCCTTTCCTCGGTTTTGGGCAGCATCAACAAAAGAACCACACCCAGCAGGGGCAGATAAGTCACTATATTCAATAACGATACCGGATTCATTCAACTTCTCCAGATACTTGAATTTTAACTGAACAGATAATAAGCCAGAATAATGATGGCCCCCAGCACCAGAAATGCGGCATAATTCTGCACATAACCGGTCTGCACCCGCCGGATGACCAGACTGAAAAGGATCATCAGTTTTCCAACCAGATTTACAAAACCGTCAATGATGCGGTTATCGAACACCCGCCAGAGCCAGTTGCTCATTTTTATGATTGGCTGGTAAATAATTGCATTATAGGCTTCGTCCACATAATACTTGTTATAAAACAGGGTATAAGCGCCTTTGAACCGCTGCCCCATTTTTACCGGGCTGGGACTTCCTTTGATATACATAAAATAAGCAAGTCCGATGCCCAGCAGGGCCATCAGCACGGAAAGGCTCATCAGCAGATACTCGGTCGGCTCACTCATATGTGCCAGATGCAGATTTTCCTCAGCAGCATGAAAAACCGGCGCAAGGAAATGCTCAAAACTGTTGGTGCCTCCCAGGATGGGCGGAATGCCGATCCAGCCGCCGATAAAGGCCAGCACTGCCAGCGCCATCAACGGAATGGTCATTACCTTGGGTGATTCGTGAATATGATGTTCCACCTCCGGCTCCACCCGCGATTTGCCGAAAAAGGTGAGAAACACCAGCCGGGACATATAAAAAGCGGTCAGGAATGCGGTGAAACTCCCGATCAGCCAGATAATAGGGCTGTAGGCAAAGGCCTTCGCCAGAATTTCATCTTTGCTGAAAAACCCGCTGAGCGGCGGAATGCCGCTGATCGCCAGCCATGCCACAATAAATGTAATTGCAGTAACTTTAATTTTTCTGAAAAGACCGCCCATTTTCTCAATGTTTGTTTCATTTGCCAAAGCATGCATCACTGAACCGGCGCCCAGAAACAGCAAAGCTTTAAAGAAAGCATGCGTCATCAGGTGAAAAATGCCTGCCGCATATGCCCCCACCCCAACTCCGATAAACATGTAACCCAACTGGCTGATCGTGCTGTAGGCAAGCACCCGTTTGATATCTTTATTCACTATGGCCATGGTGGCGGCAAATATGGCTGTGAAGGTTCCGATAATTACAATAACTGCCATTGTGGTTGGCGACAGGCTGAAAATGGGACTGAACCGTGCCACCATATAAACACCGGCGGTCACCATTGTGGCGGCATGAATGAGAGCGCTGACCGGCGTGGGACCTTCCATTGCATCCGGCAGCCAGATGTACAGGGGAAACTGGGCTGACTTTCCGGTGGCGCCCACGAACAGCAGCAGAGCGGTGGCAGTCAGCATTCCGGAAGCCATCAGTTTCTCCGTCTGGCTGAAAATTTCGCTGTAGCTGATCGTTCCCAGCACGGTAAATATCAGCATAATGCCCAGGGCAAAACCGAAGTCGCCCACCCGGTTGGTGATGAATGCTTTCATTCCTGCTTTGGCGGCAGAGGGTTTCTGATACCAGAAACCGATCAGCAGATAGGAACACAGGCCTACCCCTTCCCAACCCAGATATAGCAGCAGCAGATTATTGCCCATCACCAGCAGCAGCATGGAAAAGATAAACAGATTCAGGTAAGCAAAGTATCGGGCTACTCCGGGATCGCCATGCATATACCCCATCGAATACATGTGGATTAAAAACCCGACACCGGTAACTACCAGCATCATTACAATGGAAAGCTGGTCAATTAACAGTCCGAAGGAAGCAGTAAAACTCCCCGCCTGGATCCAGGTAAACAGATTTTCATTAAAAATTTCGCCCTGGCTGACCCGCAGGTACGCCAGTATTGATAAAATAAAACTACCCAGAATAGCTGCGTTAGCCACCCAGCCGGCTTTTTCTTTCAAAAGGCGGCCAAACAACCCGTTGATAACGGCCCCGACTAACGGCAGAAGAGGAATGTACCAGACAAAACTTTCCATCTATTCAGACCCTTTTTTTCGACTCAAATTATCTGCACTTTCATGCGCGTTTTCTGCCCGGTTCCGGCAGGAATTTTTAATTGCTGACAAACTGATGTTTTCTGAAGAATAAAATAACGGCCCCTTTACCATTTGAGCAGTTTAATTTCATCTACATGCACGGTTTCCCGCAGGCGGTAAATGGCAACAACAATGGCAAGGCCAACCGCCACTTCCGCAGCGGCAACCACCATAACCATGAATACGAAAATCTGTCCTTCCACATTGCCCAGATAATTGGAAAACGCCACAAAAGTCAGATTTACCGCATTCAGCATCAGTTCCACTGACATGAATATGATAATGGCATTTCGCCGGACCACTACTCCGACCACGCCTAGAGAAAACAGCACTGCACTCAGAATTAAAAAATATGAAATTGGAATTCCATCCATCGGTTAAACCTTTATTTGCTTGTTGATAATGTTCTTTTTGATAAAAACAGGGCGCCCATCATGGCAACCAGCAGCAGTATGGAAGTAATCTCGAACGGCAAAACATAGGTGCTGAAAAGTGCCTGGCCTATATTTTCAACCGTACCAAGATCGTTGCTCTTTACCATTACCTTTTCAAATCCCTGAAAAGCCAGGTACCCCAGTTCCAGAAAAAGCAGCATGGCAAGCGGTATGGCAAGATAAACCATATATCTGAAAGCGCCTTCCGCACGGGTTTCTTCCTGTATATTCAGCAGCATGATCACAAATAGAAATAAAACCATTATTGCGCCGGCATATACCGCCACATGCACTACCGCTATAAAATGGGCCAGCAGTAAAACATACTGTCCCGCCAGTGCAAAAAGAGTTAATACCAGGAACAGGGCGCTGTAAACGGGATTGCGGTGGGCAATCACCATTATCCCTCCCAGCACCGCCAGTCCGGCAAATATAAAAAACAGAATGAATTGCGTCATGCGAGTAGAACCTTACTTTTTTTATGAAAAGATTGCCACGCCAATCGCCGTTAAAATGATATTCAAAAGGGCCAGCGGCAGCATGGTTTTCCATCCTAAATTCATTAACTGATCATACCGGAAGCGCGGCAGCGTCCAGCGCACCCAAAGGTAAACAAATAACATAAAACCGGTTTTCACGGCAAAAGAAAGCACCTGGATAACCTGCTCCCAGATTACCGGCAGATTCAGCGCTTCCAGAATACCAAAAGGCACGTTCCACCCGCCGAAAAACAGGGTAACAATTAATGCGGAGGAAGTAATCAGATTGGCATATTCCGCGATAAAAAAGGAAGCAAACTTCATGGAGCTGTACTCGGTATGATATCCGCCCACCAGTTCCTGCTCTGCTTCCGGCAGATCGAAGGGCAGCCGGTTGGTTTCGGCAAAAGAGGAAACCAGAAAAATGATAAATGCCAGCGGCTGGCGGATAAAATTCCACATTCCGTACTGATCATACACGACGTCCTGCAGCCGCAGCGAGCCGGTCATAATCAGCACGCTGATGATGGACAAGCCCAGCGGGATTTCGTAACTGATCATTTGAGAAGAGGAGCGCAGTCCGCCCATCAGCGAATATTTATTATTGGAAGACCAGCCGCCCAGGAAAATGCCGTAAACACCCAGCGACGCCACCGCGAAAATATAGAGAATACCGACGTTGAGATCCGCAATCTGAAATTTGATGGCAACCTGCTGGCCGGAAATATAGGTAATCAACTGATCTCCGAAAGGAATGACGGCAAAAGTCATCAGCGCCGGCACCAAAATGGTAACCGGGGCTGCCAGATAGATCAGCCGCTCTACATGGGAAGGAATAATATCTTCTTTCAGGAAGAATTTAACACCGTCTGCTATAGGCTGCAGCAATCCAAAAGGGCCGACCCGGTTGGGTCCGCGGCGATCCTGAATATAGCCGGAAAGGCGCCGTTCGGAGAGAATCAGCACCATAATGGTGAGCACGATGGCGCCAAGCACCACCACAATTTTTACAACAGCAATCAATAAATAGAGCAGCGTCGGATTCATAAACC
>JBAPTX010000598.1:0-5542 GCA_049282375.1 Calditrichia bacterium | reverse complement strand
GTGCCAGTCCTTACTGTCCAATGCGATAAAATGGCGGGTGCTGATCTCATCAAGCTGGCGGCGTGTGGGAAATTCGCCGGGCTGCCAGATATTGTAATTCCAGCCGCCCCCGGTGATCCATTTTCCTGGAGGGGTTTGCGCTGCCTTTTGCCGGATTTGGTCCAGAACTTCCCCCAGTGAACGGCAGTGTTCAAGCCGCACATCCTGCCTTCTTTTTACATATCCCAGAAAATGAGTATGGGCGTCGGTAAAGGCGGGAAGCAGCCAGCCCCCCTGCGCATCAATCATTTCCGTTTGCGGTAAGGCATAAGCTTTCAAATCCTTTACGTCTCCAACTGCCGCGATCCTGCTGCCGAGCACCAGCAAAGCGGTATGGGGCAGCGGGCCGTCCACCGGATCATAAAGCCGGGCATTTTTTATTAGAGCCGAAGGGATATCTATATTTTTCAACTTACCCCGTTTATTTATTATTTTTTGGAATGAAAGAAGAAACAGAACGCAGCAATGAACCACCTGCCGCCGGATAACTTGCACGCCTTAAACAAAAAACCCTGCCGAAGCAGGGTTTTTTAAATTTACTTTTTCACCGGTTCATAGTGAAAGGCGATCTTTTTATTCAGAAAATCCCGCTGAGCAATGTTAATGGGGTTTTCCTCCGGTTCTGCGGGTTCTTCAATCTCATTTTTCTCTTCATCCAGATTCATGAATTCTTCCTCAAAATCCCCTTCCAGTTCTTCGAGGATCTGCTGGTCCCGTTTTTTCTGGAAAAGCTCTTCATTGATCTGACGGGTGCGCTTGGAAATAATAACTGCAGCTTCATATAAATTTTCCACATGCTGCAAATATTTATCAACATCTTGTGTTTCTGCCGGCATTTAAAAATCTCCCCTGTGTTTTACATTTCAGCCTGCTATTATAACAAGTCAATGCCGCCAAATCCAAATGGAAATTAATTTTGAAAAAGGCTGGTTCTCTAGCCATACTTGATTAATTTATTTGAAATTGTGATTTTAAGACAGTGTTTTCACTAAAGGGAGACCCGGCATGTTCCAAAGCATGGTTCATATTTTCTTGAACAGCATCGAAAAAAATCCTGAGAAGGACCTTTTCCGGTACCGGGATCAGGAAACATATCGAGGCATCAGCTACCGGGAAGCGGGAGAAATTGTAGAAGATTTAACCTGTGGAATGGCTGCCGCCGGGCTGAAGGCCGGTGATAAAATTGCCATCCTTTCCTACAACCGCCCGGAATGGCCTTTATGTGATTTCGCCATATTTGCTTTGCGGGGCATTACCGTTCCCATTTATCACACCCTTCCTGCCGGCCAAATTGCCCATATTTTAAAAGATTCCGGTGCGCGGGCCATCTTTGTGGAGGATCAGGTTCAATGGGAAAAAGTCAGGGAAATTTATCAGGAACTGAATGATCTGGAAATGGTGTTTTCCTTTTCAACATTGAATGAAAATGAGATAAAATATACAGAATACCGTCAACTGCTCAGTGAAGGTAAAGCTTTCCCGACTAAACAGTCTCATTTTTTCCTGCGAAACGTAAATGAAATTGACCCGCAGGAAACCTGCAGCCTTGTTTATACCTCCGGCACCACCGGCACCCCCAAAGGAGTCATGCTGAACCAGCGCGGATTTGTAATCAATGTGGTAAACAGCGAATCGGTTTTCGGGATAAATGCAGACGATGTTTTTTTATCCTTTCTTCCCCTGAGCCATTTGTACGAACGGCTCGGCGGCCACTGGTGCCCGATTTATAAAGGAGCGACCATCGCCTACGCACGCAACATCAGCACCGTAGTAGAGGATATTCAGGCGGTGCGGCCGACGGTGATGGTCAGTGTGCCCCGCTTATATGAAAAAATCAGCTCGGGCGTAATAGACCAGGTGGAATCCGGTTCCGGGCTCCGCAGGAAAGTTTTTTATGCCGCCCTTAAAGCCGGACGACAGTACCATGAAAAGAAGTTCGCCGGTAAAGCTGATAAAATAAGTGAAATGAAGTATCGCTGGGCGGATCGCTTGGTATTCAGCAAAATAAAAGAAAAGCTGGGCGGGCGTTTCCGTTTTCCCATTTCCGGCGGCGCACCGCTTTCCGTGGAAACATTGAAATTTTTTGAAGCCATCGGTCTGCAGATTGTGGAAGGATACGGCATGACCGAGACCCATCTGATCATTACCCTGACGCCGCCGGGTAATACAAAATACGGCTCCTGCGGCAAACCGATTCCTGAGGTGGAAGTAAAGATCGCAGAAGACGGTGAGATACTGGTTAGCGGGAATACCCTGATGCAGGGCTATTATAACCAGCCGGAGCTTACCCGGGAAATTATAGATGAGGAAGGCCGGCTGCACACCGGCGACATCGGATATCTGGATGAGGATAACTACCTGTTTATTACCGATCGCAAGAAAAACATCCTGGTAACTGCAGGGGGCAAAAATGTGGCGCCGGCACCGATCGAGCATGCCATCCGCCTGAGCAAATATGTGGAAGATGTCTGTCTGATCGGCAATAAACGACGCTTTATCAGCGCATTGATTATTCCCAATTATGAAATGCTGAAGCAGTGGGCAAAAGAAGAGGGGATGGATACCGCTGACACAGCCGGACTGCTTAAACAGGAACGGGTAAGAAAATTATATGAAGCGGAAATAGAACAGTTGCAGGCGGATTTCGCTCAGTATGAAAAGGTGAAGAAATTTATTTTACTGCCGCAACCGCTGACGGTGGAAAATGGAGAACTCACCCCCAGCCTGAAAATCCGGCGCCCGGTAGTGGAGGCGCATTTCAAAGAGGAAATTGAAGCGCTTTATCAGTAGTTCACCGGAAGGCTCTGCCTTTAATTGTTGAATCGTTTAATCGTTTAATCGTTGAATTGTTGAATTGTTGAATTGTTGAATCGTTGAAATAAAGTGCGGCTGAGCGCACCAGCGGCATTTCTTTAACACCGGCTGCCCGCCTGCCTTCACCCTCTCTAAATAGAGCCCGCATTGTGAACATTTTTTCCGCGGAAGAAATCCCCGATATAAAAATCCCGGCAGCTCTTACCAAAACTACCGGGATTTAAAAAACTATTGCTGATGCCGCTCATAGTAAAATGATACCCTGCGGCATTTCACAAGAAATCTTGTTCCCCTTAACGCATTAACACCATCTTTCCAGTCTGCGAATATGCTTCAGTGAACAACTGATACACGTAGATTCCACTGGGAAATCCGCTGGCATTCCACTGCACGCGGTAATCCCCGGCAGCTTTTCGCCCGTTCACCAGTTGCGCAACTTCGCGGCCCAAAACATCATACACCTTTAAAGTAACCTGTCCCGCGGCGGCAAGCTGAAAATGGATTTCGGTGGAGGGATTAAACGGGTTGGGATAGTTCCGCACAGTGCGCAATTGCTTAGGAATAACTTCAGTTTCGGTTACCTGCAGACTTTTCACCTGGGGATTTCTGATTTCAATGCTCGCGCCGTTTTTTAATAAACGGGACTGCCCGGTTTCTCCGTTGCCCAGGATTTCTTCAACGCGGTACCCTGCGGCCAGGGGCAGATTCTCAGTGCAAATCTTCAGCGGGTAGCGGGAAGCTTGAAGCAGTATTCTGCCGCTGCCATTTTCTACGACCCGGTAATTTCCCGCAAAGCGGACATCAAAGGCGCCCTGCGGAGGCAGCGGAGGCAGGCTGAATGATTGTTTCTGCCCCCGTTCCAACTTCACATCAAAATAAAGGGTTTGGGTTGCGCCGGCGGCATCGCTGATGCGCAGCAGCGGATTTCGGGAGATATCCGGCATATTTTTAAGTGCCGCGGCTAAACGGGCCGAACCCCTGCTGCCGCAGGCCATGGATATCTGCCCGGCGGCATTGCTTCTGACCCAGTAACTTTCTCCATTTTTAATAGTATCTGCGGGGTAATAGGAGCCGTTAAACCCGAAAACCGTTCCGGGAATAATGATCCCGCCGGGATCGCTGATATTGGAAACCGGCATATCGCAGGAGGGGCCGGAAACCAGATTCCAGTCCACCAGCAGATTCATGGAGAGAGAATTTACGGGACTGCCGGATACGGGATAACTGCCGGCGGATGGAAATCTCAGCCAATACCCATAACCGGCTTCCAGCGTATCCTCCTGAATATAACTGCCGTCCCATCTGAACAGGGTTCCCGAGATGGCATCAGGATAAAGAGAAAGATAGTAAGGATCTGATACCTCCAGCGGCAAACCGATCAGGTTCCAGCTTTGCTCTACATTATGAGAGAAAACTGTGGTAGATACCGCGGAATATAAATGAATAAACTGCGCGCTGACGCCTGTGGCAAGTGTACGCAATACCACACCGGAAACCGGATGGAGTTCATAAACACCGCTGCCGTTCGTTGTCAGAATATTGCCGTTGCCCAACTGCCACACTCCGCGGTTTCCGGATACCCCGGTGAGGGTCTTGAGCAATGTTCCGGTTGAAGAGTAAACCAGCACCCCGGTATTCCCGGAAAAGTTGGCAACCCCGATGTCCCCGTTGGGAAATTCTATTAACTGCTGTGGGTAACTGTTCACCGGTGTAAAGTTATCCAGATAATTTCCGTCCAGATCATAGCGATGGATGTAGTCGCTGCCGCTTCCGCTGACCAGAACATCGCTGCTGCGGAAAATAATATCGAAGGGGCTGTCGAGCCCGCCGGCGCCAACAGCGATGAAATTCCCCAGATAGTTGCCGGAGGGATCAAATTCGGCAACGGCATCGGAATTTAATCCACTCGCCACTGTTACCACCAGATTCCCGTTCGGCCGGTAAGCATGGCCCCTTACATTATCCAGAATATCATTGTTAACGCCGCCGGCAGGCGCCATAATCCCAAGATAAGTACCGCTGGTATCAAATTCCTGAACCAGATCGCGGATCTGGTCGGAAATACTGATGGTCTCTGCGGGACTCTGCCGTGCGGATTTGGGCGATGCCAGCTCAGCGCTGTGGGTGGGAATAAAATAAGCATCCACCAGGTCGCCCGAATAGGCATCAAAGGCCATAACCCGGTCGCCGGTCCAGTCGGGCACCAGCAGCAGGCTGTCTCCGGCCGAAATTCTGCCGCTGTGGGTAACGGGTAATCCCAGACGGGGATTTACGATGCGGCCATTTCCATAATAAATACGCGCACCGGACAGGTTAAAGCGGTTGGCAATCTGCCTGTAATCAGCAACTAAAGCACCACGCCGCGGGTGGCGGGGATTGGTAATTACCGCATAAAGCAGCCGGTTCCGTTTACTGGAAATCACATGGATAAAAGTGCCGTCCCGGGTAAGGATACTGACGGGAAGTCCCTGCGCAATAGCGGCTCTTTTGGCTTCCATAAAGGCTGCCGGATTCTCTTCCGCCTGAATATACAAATCGGAAAAATCAGGGGTGTTAACCGCCCCGATACTTCCAAAGGCGGCCAGTAAAAATACGAATACGATGACAGTAATGAATTTCATCACTTCTCCTCCGGGTTTAAATTTTAAGAGAACATTCGCTGACGGTAAAACAAGGGACTGTTTGAAAG
>JBAPTX010000597.1:0-1867 GCA_049282375.1 Calditrichia bacterium | reverse complement strand
CCCGGGAGATATGATGGTGCTTTGCGCGAATATGGATAAAAAGCTGTTCGGCATCAAAATGATCTGCGAATGAGAAAATTTCTTCCAGGATAATCACCCGCTCGCTGGTAAAGCGCAGATTATTTTCTTTTAAATATTCCCGCAAGTGTTTCAGGGCATTTTTAAAATTTTGCATAGCCGGACTCATTCTCAATTAAAGGCCAAAGAAAAACCCCGCCATAAAGGCAGGGCTTAAATATTATTCAAATAATATATCATTAAAATAGTAGTTTTGCGGATTCTTTGCTTCATCATGATAAAGGACTTCATAGTGCAGGTGCGGGGCTGTCGAAATCCCGGTATTCCCCACTTCGCCAATCTTATCTCCCCGCTTCACAAATTGTCCCTTATGTACATAAATTTTCTGCATGTGCCCGTAGCGGGTCTGATATCCGTATTTATGGTTAATTGATACAAACATCCCATAGCCGCCATTGCGTCCGGTAAACTTAACATAACCATCGGCAGTGGCAAGAATGGGCGTTCCCCTATCAGCGGCCAGATCCAACCCATAGTGAGGCATAATGCGTTTAAAAATGGGATGCCGCCGATTTCCAAAAACATCCGTAACTCGGCCGTTTGGTACAGGTTTAATGGCAGGCAGATAGCGCAGAGAATCTTCCTTCCGCTCCATTGTCACCGCCAGAGACTGATAGCTTTCTATTTCTAATTTTAGTTCTCTTTCCAGACGGTCTATCATTAATTCCAGGTTTGCCATACTCGATTTCAGTTCCGGATCTTTCAAATTACTGACTTCCAACGGTGAAATATCCGACCCTCCAATTCCCACCTGCCTGACATCATCATCAATCAGCGGGACGTCCAGCGTGGCGCGAATATGGTCATCCACCTCTTCAATCTGGTTAATTTGGGTTCGGATACCGGAAATCTTTTCGTCCATTTTTTTCATCTGCTTCAGCAGAATACTATTTTCCTTTTTTAATTCTACAATCTGGGAATTGTAACCAAACTGAATTACATAATCGAAGGATATTTTCAGTGCAAACAAGACCACCAGGACGAACAACGAAATTGAGATTACAATCTTGGGAAAAGAAATATTGATTTGCTTGATTTTTGATGTCGAGGGATCAATATAGACAAATTGTGGCTTTTTCCTCATCCGTTTACCTTATAATTTTCCTTAGTTTATCTTCCATTAATCCTAAAATAACAACACTTGTGATTTTTGTCAATATTTAAATTGGCTAATTCATTAAAAGACATATTGAAATATATCATTACTACAGATTCTTTCTATTACTTTATTTCTATCAAGCTGTGACAGAAATCAAATTTCCTTATTCAAAATTATCGGATTAAAGTTCCCAAAGATAACATATTTTTTTGAAAAAAATTATTCCAGGGAAATAACATAGTCGCAAAAGGGTGCATAATCCTTTCGAGAGGAAAATACAAGGATTTGACGGCTGTTTTTTAACCGTTGCAATACTTCAAATATTTGCCGGGTTCTGGCTTCATCACAATGAACAAGCGCATCGTCCATAATGAAAGGAAAAGAAAGGTCCGGCATCAACAATTCACTTAAAGCCAGCCGGTACGCAAAATATAGCTGATCAAAAGTTCCACTGCTGAGTTGTTCAGTAGTGACCGGCATTCCCTTGCAGTCCAGCTCCGGATTAAAATGCTCATCAAAATGAATTGTATAAGAATTCTCCGGAACCAACTCATTAAAAAAGTTTTGGGTGGTATCAGTTAATGTGTCCAGATTTTGTTCACGAAAACTTTTAACTGATTCTTTCAGAGTTTTCATCGCCAGAATTAAAGCATCCTTCTGATGGAGATATCTTTTTTCCTCCATTCGCAA
>JBAPTX010000596.1:0-4898 GCA_049282375.1 Calditrichia bacterium | reverse complement strand
GCTTTATATAATCTGCACCTAAAATTAATGAATTATTCAGGTTGATTGGATCCCCTATAGATTTAATTACTGACGGACCGGCTAAAATTTGTTTCGTCGGTAAATTTTGATCAATTAATTGCGCCTGATCGAAGGGTCTTGCAATTTTTTCGGCGTGGATTATTCCCATTGCACCAAATAGAAATAGAATGCTTAGAATTAGTAATCGAGTTTTCATTTTTCTTGCTCCTTTGGGTTAAAAAATGTATCGTTTTCTGTGCCACCAGAATTAAATCATACTTTTCTGTTTAAGGGCCGCGCAGGTGCCTCAATTCAATTTTTCCCTTTTGACTTATAAAAGATTATGTTAATTTTTAATTAGTTTTTGCATTGGCCGGGATTAATAGGGGTTATTGCTTTCTGTGCCACCAGAAAAAAACATAATGCTCCTGATCCCGGCCTTTATTTTAAAATTAATTCTATTGGAAAATTAACCTAATGGGGGTATACCAGGCAAATTATTGCACTCCGCAAATGGAATTTTAATAGACCCAGGCTAATAGATAATATCAATTCATCTATACAATTTCTCAATAACCCGCAATAATCATACCTTAATAGATTAGCAGTGGAAAAAAAATATTAAGGGATGGAGTAAAATAAAAAATTATAATAAAATTCGAAAGAAATAGCGGGGAAGATATAGTAAATCTCAGTGTATTAAATGAATGCAATTAAGGAAAAATATTTTGATTATTATTCAGCTAGTATGAAATAGTCTTCGTTATTTGAATTCTGCCATTTACATTCGTATCAAAACTGCAACAATTCAGGCCTTATTTGTTGTAAAAATGATACAAGCAATCAAATAATTATCCATTTACCCCAGACACGCCCCAACCGCTGTATTGTTCTCCTCATCCAGTTCTTTAATCAAATCGTCAAAATCGATCGAAATCTGAAAGTAGCAGTCGGGGATGAAGCAGCCATTGGGAACCACAAAATCGAAAATGGTTTCTTCATTCCGCTTCAGCACGGGCAAAGTTTTGATCTCTTCACTGAGCCCACCGCTGGTGTTAAATGCAATTTTTATTTCGGTAGGGATATTAGTGGCGGCACTGCCTTTATTTTGCACGCTGACTCTGATGATTTCATTGTTCAGGCACTGGTAATTGGTGATGGCCAGATCCGGTGTTCCCGGCAGCAGCTTGAGTTCTGTTCTGATAAAGCCGCTTTCGGAGACGATCGGCAGCATGTACAGTCCCGGCAGGTATCCGGCGGTATCCGCAGCAAGATAGACAGTATCTATTTCCTGTGCTGCCAGATAACCGGAGCCGGGCAAAATACTCACCGGTATATTACCGCCGCCGGCATCCCATTCCATTAACCCGGCGCCGCGGTTGTGTATTACAAAGAAATCATGTATTTCCGGTGAGACAACCAGGGAGTCGTAACAGACCGCAAGTACAGGCGACACTGCCACCAGAGGAACGTTAACCCGGAAATTATCATTCTGTATATCCGCAGTTCGCTGGCCGTGGTAGAGCACGGCTCCGGTATTGCTGGTAATATCCGCCAGAAATTCTGTCTGTCCCGCTTCCACTTCCAGCGAAAATTCAGTCGTTTCCTGTCCGGGAGTAATCTTTTTATGAAATGAGCGGGATTGTCCGTTGGATTCAGTGACCTGCAGGAAAATTGAATCGGTTACAGAAATACAGTGCTGCTGCAGTGCCATACCAGGTATCTGTTGAGATTGAAAACGGATTAAAACCTTTTGCTGCTTGTCCGGTCGGGATAATCCCGCATCGAAATGCTCGCAGGAAAAAATGAAAAGCAAGAGCAGCAGAATACCGGCGGCTTTATCTGGATTTATTTTCATGGAGTTTATCTTCCCGGAATTAAATTGATTTTTACCATTTTCAGGGAATAATGATTTCCACAGTTCCGCTGTGTTTTTCATTCCCATTGCCATTTCCGTTTCCACTGGAAAGGATTAGATACAGAAGGCCGGCAGAAGCAGCCCCGCCGAGGATCAGGAAACCGGTTTGCTGCCAGAAGGGTTTTTTCCAGAGTCGGGTCTGCTGGTCTGCAAACTGATCGAGTTGTTCCGGTGAGCTGGCTTCCGGCGCAGCGATCATCGGCGGCTGACCGGCAATCAGGCGGGCGGTTTGCGGTCCGGTAAGTTCAAAACCCGGGAAATCGGGATAAGAAATGCGCCCTTCCTGCAGATAGAGCACCGCACTTTGTCCGTCTTCTTCTGCAATAAATACAGCTTGGGTTCCTTCAAAAAGGCAGCGGATGCCGGCAGCCACGGCGGTCAGTTTACCGCGGGTCCAGTCAATAACCAGCGACCCTTTCAGAATAGTGAATTGAAGTCCTTCAATGGGCGTGATTTCTTCACCAATATTAAAAGCTGCCTCGTGTTCGGAGCCGTCCGGTTTGGCGGAAGACAGCAGCAGTTTTCCTTTCCGTTCCGCATCCGCAAGTTCCAGATAAACGCGGGTGTACTGGTTAATCAGGATTTTATCCCCGAGCTGCACCGGCAGACCGGAGTAGCCATCTTGCCAGCCGGCACTTTCATGCTGCTGTACACGCACCCGTTTGGTTGGTTCCTGCAGGGATTGGGTGTCCACCGCTTTTATTTTGTTTACCTCGCCTACTTTTTCCTGTGCATAAAGGGGGTGGAACAGCATGCAAGCAATGAGAAAAACAAGCGGCGGACTTGTTTTAGATGAAAAACGGAATTTATATAAAATCATAGGCTTATCTGCTTTTCTTTTTAAATATATCTTCTCTACCCAGATAGGTGAGCATATTAATATCTTTATCTTTAATCATCCAGAGCCGGGCTTTGACCGCGGAATAAAAATAGTAATTTTGATTTTCCCGGTGCAGAAGATAGATGGCTTCCGTTTGAAGCGGCGCTATTTTACGGGAAGCCGGTTCATTCAGTGAAAGTTCTACATGGGGATAGGTGTTCGGCATCAGCAGGGTGCCAAAATTAATGGGGACCAGCAGAACCTGCGTAACCAACAGAATTATGTTCAGGATAAAAGCAAGTTGTTTTCGTAGGGTCGCTTTCTTTTTGGAATAATGAAAAACGATCCAGAGAAAAAACCCGGCCATTACAGTTAACAGAAACATTCTTCCGAAATATTGAAATAATTCGGTATAATGATGGGACAATATCCAATATTCCAGCACGTTATGATTAACAAACAAAGCATTGGAAACCGCCATTTCGCTTCGACTTCCCGCAAATAATAAATTTTGAATTTTGTTCGCCTCCATCCATTGATAAATAATAATAAACTGCAGGATAATCAGCAGCACCAGAAAAGAACCTTTAAAGCGGTCAAGAAAGCTGGTAAAGCCCAGGCGGAATTTTGTCCTGAATTTTTCTGTTCTTTTCCATCTTCGGATAACCAGATACAGAAAGATCAAAATGGCCAGCAGTAAAGAAAAAATAAAATAGCGCTGCAATGCCTCTATGGAAGTAAGCGCCACCGCTGTTAGAATTAAAAAAGGGAGGTAGGCAATAAATTTGGCGCCGGTGAATAAATATTGATTCAGATTAACGGGTATTTCGGTAAAACCCAGCATAACCAGGTGACTTCTTTCTGCAAGAAAACCAAAAGCGGTCAGGGCGGCGCCAATCCCGGCTAAAGCGGAACCAAAGGCAGCAAAAAGTTGGAATACGGGTTTAAAGAGTTTATCAATCATCAAACTGTGCGGTTATATGTATTGGAAATAGCTTAAAAAGAAGATTGGATTTTCTGGCATAGGGCCCCTGTTGCTTTTAAAGCATTCAATCTCTGCTGCCTAAATCCTTTTATTCGGAAGTTTCCGTGCGGTGAGAATATTGAAGAAAAAATGGACGACTAAATATTTATGCGCAGACAAAATAAAAAAGAATCCTAATAAATAAAAGAGGATAATGGGTAATGGTGTAATTTTATATAAAAAGCTTATTCATATGTGTTCCAGTCCCTCAGATTATAAAACCTTTACCGGGATGAGAAATTAAAAAAAATGTTGCGAAAGTAATTTTGAATCTTTTATATTTGTGCCGCTTTGATAAGACGATCCGGAGTGGCTCAATGGTAGAGCGGGTGGCTGTTAACCACTAGGTTGGGGGTTCAAATCCCTCCTCCGGAGCACCACAGGGGACTGAGAAATCAGTCCCCTTTTTTTATTCCTTGTTAACGTCCTTGGTTTGGGGTTCTCACAAAGTGAGCCCTGCGGGAAAATCCCTCCTGCAGAATCCAACTGAAAAGAGATAATTTATTTCTTGCATCCTGGTAAGTCATGTTATAACTTTGAAATAAAAAGTTCTTTGTATGAAAAACAAACAACAAGATTATATACGGGATATTGCCGAAATCCGCTCGATGATGGAGCGTTCATCCAAATTTTTGTCTCTTTCCGGCTGGGCCGGCATAATGGCCGGTGTTTACGCCCTGGCCGGAGTCTATGTCGCCTTTAAGGTTTATCATTTTAATCCGGATAAGATATTTTACAGTTCCACAGGAGCGGGAAGAACAATGTCCAGCTTGCCAGATCTCCTATTATTGGCATTTCTGATACTGATTCTGGCTCTCAGTACTGCCATTTTCTTTTCCTGGAGAAGGGCTAAAAAAAGGAACGAAACGGCATGGAATGCCACCTCAAAACGGCTTTTGGCAAATATGGCGGTTCCTTTGTTAACAGGGGGAATTTTAATTCTTGTTTTGGTTTCAAAAGGGTTGTCGGGCTTAGTTGCACCATTGACACTGCTGTTCTACGGCCTCGCTTTATACAATGCAGGTAAATTCACTTACAATGAAGTGAAATATCTGGGCATGATTCAAATAGGATTGGGGTTGATCAGTTCCTGGTTTATTGAATATGGGCTGCTTCTCTGGGCAATTGGTTTCGGT
>JBAPTX010000595.1:0-4698 GCA_049282375.1 Calditrichia bacterium | reverse complement strand
GGCATAAAAACGGCCGTTTCGCCCCCAGCGGATCACCATCGGCCGGCCGCATTTTTCACAACTGATCTCGGTTTTTTCCTGCAGGTCTTTCTTAATTTCTTTCTTATGCTCTTTAACATGATCGAGTGCTTCTTTAAAAGGACCATAAAATCTTTGCAAAGAATCCAGATACTTGACTTCCTGCTGCTCAATGCGGTCCAGGGTTTCTTCCATTTCTGCGGTAAACTTTACATTGAATATATCAGGGAAATTTGCCACCAGAAGTTTGTTTACGGTCCGGCCTAATTCGGTAGGCTGCAAAGCACGTTCTTTCCGGTCTGCATATTTGCGGTAAAAGAGAGTGGAAATGATCTGCGCATAGGTGCTGGGCCGCCCGATACCCAGCTTATCCAGAGTTTTTACCAGGGTACTTTCCGAATACCGGGGAGGCGGCTGTGTAAAACGCTGATCAATCATTAATTCCAGAAGAGACAAAACCTGATCCTGCCGCAGATCATCCGGCAGCGTTCCCCCGTATGCACTCTGGTTATTCTCTTCCTCATTTTCGGTCTGCTCCTGATAAGCCAGTAAATAGCCCTGAAAGGTGATTATCTCACCTTCGGTACGGAAAAGATACTGCCCCGCTTTAATATTAATGGTGGTTTTCAAGGCTTTTGCCGGTTTCATCTGGCTGGCGATCAGACGTTTCCATATCAGTTCATACAGCTTAAACTGGTCTGCGCTTAGATGTTTTTTAATATTCCGCGGTTCATAATCCGGATGTATATAAGTGGGGCGGATGGCTTCGTGGGCATCCTGTGCCGATTTCTTTTTTCCGTACTGCAGCGGTTTTGCCGGCAAATAATCGGGCCCGTAAGCGCCGCTGATAAATTCACGCGCCTTTTGCAGCGCTTCGGAGCTGATTCGGGTAGAATCCGTTCTCATGTAGGTAATCAGTCCCACTTCGCCTTTTTCACCGAGATCAATGCCTTCATAAAGCTGCTGTGCCACGCTCATCACCCGGCTGGTAGTCATGCGGAAACGGCGGGAGGCCTCCTGCTGCAGCGTGCTGGTAATAAACGGCGGTGAAGCTTTCTTCTCCACTGTTTTTTGCTCTATTTCGCTGATATGGTATGTTTCTTTTTTTAAGATATTTTCATGCCGGGCGGCTTCATCCTTATTCTTGATGCGAAAACGCTGCGGATCCAGGGTATTATTGCCGATTTTAACAAGCCGCGCCTTCAGTTGATTCTTATTTTCAGTTGCCAGCAGGGCATCCACTGTCCAGTATTCCACCGGTTCAAACCGGTCAATTTCATCCTCGCGCTCGCACATCAACCGTAAGGCAACCGACTGCACCCGGCCGGCACTCAGTCCGCTGAATATGGTTTGCCACAGCAGCGGGCTGACTTCGTAACCCACAATTCGGTCCATAACCCGCCGCGCCTGTTGTGCGTTTACCCGGCCGTCGTCAATGGCACGGGGATGCTTCAGGGCATTTAAAACCGCATTCTGGGTAATTTCATTAAATTCAATGCGCTGAATATGTGAATTGACTTTTTTCAGGGTTTCTGAAATATGGTAAGCAATGGCTTCGCCTTCGCGGTCCGGGTCAGTGGCCAGCAGCACTTCACCGGCCTCCGAAGCCGCTTTTTTAAGCTCGTTGATTATTTTGGATTTCCCTTTTATCGTTACAAACTGCGGCGTAAATCCGTTATCAACATCAACCCCGAATTTGGTTTTTGGAAGATCAATAACATGGCCGACAGAGGCCTTTACCTGATAATCTTTACCCAAAATTTTATTGATTGTTTTTGCTTTTGCGGGTGATTCGACAATCACTAATTTCTTGCTGTTTTGAGCCATCTAAAGTTAATCCTGCTATTTTATGTTAACCCGGCTGTTATTCAGGTGCCGGATTTAGGGTGCATATCTTATTTAATATTTAATGTATAGTTTCGTTACCGGGAAAAAAGAATGAATTGCTCCGGGTGGACCTTATTTTCTTACCCAGAATAACCTGCAGGGATATTACTTTTACATCCGGTAATCCGATACCGTCCATGCCGATCATTAAACAACGGTCAATAATGCTTTCCAACTGCAGGGACGTTACCAGATTCAACATATGTAACTGCAGCAGGTACCCGTGCGCTTCCGGCGAAAAAACCCGTTGTTCGAGTTCATTCAATACCCGGAAAGAAGGAAAGCGGTGTTCAGCGGCTGCCATATCCGATTCCGGTTCATCATTTTGTTCAATAATTTCCGAAATCCATTCTACCGCCGCCTCTATATCAATTTCAGTGTACCCTTTTTCCAGAAGTTTTTTGGAGAGTAAATCTACATCGGGGAAACGCGCATCCTGCTGTCTTGTTATTTCAGTTAATAATATTTCAATAATCTCAATTACTTTTTGCTCCATCCATGCCTCTTATTTTAGGGCAAATTTAATGAAAGGACTTAACAAGTCAATGCTTTTTTACAGAACTGCCGCACCCATATTTTAATTCTATCATAAATCAGGCAATGGCAGCAGATGACTGCCATTCCATTTTTAAATTGTTTCATATTCGAATTCGATTTTTTTATATTCGGCAAAAGAGGGAATCCCATGGAAAGAAGAAAATTTATAAAACTATCTCTGCTTACAGGTGCCACGACTCTGCTCCCGGGTGCGGCGGCCAGCCTGTTTTCTCAGTCTGCACCGGAGGCCGTCTGGGTGGAAGATGCGGAACCGCCTGCTTTACTGCATTCCGCTTTACAGGCATTCGGCGGTATGAAATCGTTTATCTCAAAGGGTGATGTCGTTGCTGTAAAACCGAATATCGGCTGGGACCGTGCACCCCAATTTGCCGCAAATACCAACCCGGAACTGGTGGCGGAAGTGGTAAAAGCCTGCTATGAAGCCGGAGCTAAGGAGGTTAAAGTATTCGACCGCACCTGTAATAATCCGCAGCGCTGTTATCATAACAGCGGGATTGCCGCAGAAGTTGAGAAATATGATGGTCAAATGAAACAGGTAAGAGATCACCATTTTAAAACTACTGCGCTGCCAAAGGGGCAGATATTAAAAGAATGGCCGCTGTACCGGGAATATCTTGAATCGGATAAGCAAATTAATATCCCCATTGCCAAACATCATGCAATGGCGCGGGTTACCCTTAGTCTGAAAAACCTGATGGGGATTATGGGCGGCAACCGGGGCAATCTGCACAATGGTTTCGAAAAGAAAATTATTGATATTGACCAGCATATTTTACCCACGCTTACGATTATTGACGCCTTCCGCATACTGCGGCGAAACGGGCCGGTGGGCGGTAATCTGAATGATGTTGAAATGCCCCGGACGCTGATAATGAGCCGTTGTGCAGTCAGTGCCGATATGCTGGGACTGCGTTTATTCGGACTGGAAGTTGCTGATGTTCCCTATCTGGAGGAAGCCTACCGGCGCGGCCTGAACCAATATGACCCCCTGAAAATTAACCTGCAAAAAATAAATTTGAGTTAGTTTGCTTTGAGACGCCTTCGCCAGATCACCCAGCTTTCATTTTTAATCTTTTTTGCGCTTCTTTTTCTGCAGGCGCGCTATCCTTATGAAGTCAGAATACCCAGTGATATTTTTCTGCGCTTTACGCCGCTGGGCCCACTTTTTTATTTTATCGATACCCTTTATCTCCCCATCTGGTTCTGGCCGGCTGTAATCATTCTGCTGCTCACTCCCCTTTTGGGCCGTTTTTTCTGCGGCTGGATCTGCCCGCTGGGAACCTCTCTTGATATTTTCAGCCGTCTATTCGGCCGCCGCAGAATGCCGCGGGATTATCTATCCCGTTACCGCTGGATCAAATTCGCTGTTCTTTTTTCCACAATATTCATGGCCCTCTTTTCTCTGCATCTGTGGAGTTATTTTGATCCGCTTGCCATTTTCACACGGGTAACCACTGTAATATTTTACCCCCTTTTTACTTTACTTTTTGAAATGGGTCTGCCCGGGCTTGCCAAAATTTCTTTTCTGGAATCACCCGCCTTTGCGGCCTATGACTGGTATAAAGCAGTGCTGGCACCGGAACCGCAGGCTTATTATCAGTCTGTATTCTGGATCGCACTGCTTGTTTTTCTCATCTTCGGGCTGGAAGCGCTTTCGCGGCGGACCTGGTGCCGGCTGGTCTGCCCGGCAGGCGCCCTGCTTGGTCTCCTTTCTCAATTCCGGTTTTATGAACGTATTGTAGGAGAAAGCTGTCCGCAGTGCAACCTCTGTCAGCGGGATTGTAAAATGAACGCGATTCCCGCCGGGAATGTTTTCCAGACAAATAAAACTGAATGCATCGAATGTTTTAACTGCGGAGACAACTGCCCGCCAAAGGTAAAAGCCATTACGTACCGCTTCCGGCTGCAGCCGTACCATACCACTCCGGATTACAGCCGAAGGCAATTTCTGGGAACCATTGCCGCCGGAGCGGCCGGGGTGGGACTGCTGAGTATCGGATTAAGCAAGAAAGCGGAAGCTGCCCGGAAAATCAGGCCGCCCGGCGCCCTGCCGGAAGCGGAGTTCAACGACCGCTGTATCCGCTGTCTGGAATGTGTGCGTATCTGCAGTTCGAACGGGGCCTGCCTGCAGCCGGCGGACTTTGAATTCAGAATAATTGAGTTATGGACGCCCGTTGCCAGGATGCGGGAGGGATATTGCGAGTACAACTGCAATCTGTGCGGACAGGTCTGCCC
>JBAPTX010000594.1:0-1966 GCA_049282375.1 Calditrichia bacterium | reverse complement strand
CCGTAAGACGGTCATATTTTTTAAAATATAGCCCGCGGGCCAGCTCACCAACATTACCGGGTGAAATAAACCCGAGAGTGAAGCCGAACAAAAGAGATTTAAGGATCGGGCCGCTCTCCACCTCCCGATAGCGGATCCGGAGAAGATAGCGCCATTTTATAAATTGAATAAAGACGTTCAGGGGCATCAGCAGAAAAGCTATCAGAATATTAAACCAGTTGGCATTGCGCAGCGCCTCGGAAACCAGCTGACCCTGATTTATCTGCCGGTAAAGGGCGGCAATTAAAATAATCCCCACCAGCAGCTTTAATCCCCATAGAATCTTTCCTTTTTTCATTCACCTTCCGTTTGCTGACGGGAGAGATCCCAGAGATTCAGCCGGGTGGTATCGTCGAAGCTGCGAATCAGCGGCTGCGGCAGGGGGGTAACCACTAGTTCGGCAGTTACGGTAACTGTGGCTTCGAAAAAATGCCCGCCAAAGGAGCGGTACTCGCTGTCCGCCAGCGAGGCATGCAAATGCCAGAAATGCTCCCCTTCTACCCGTGTCAGGTTGCCCAAAAGCGACAACATTTCAAAAATTTCGCTGAAGGTTTTTTGGCGGTACTCCTTTTTATCCCATTCAAAATAGCCCAGCGTTACCTCCGTTACGGCGCCCAGCCCCTGGAGAATGGCGCCTTCCAACTGTGTTTCTTTCGAAAATTGCAGCAACGATTCCATCACCTTTTCCCCCCGCTGCAGCCGGATCAGAAAGTTATTGTCCATCTGTTGAACCTGCATACGACCTCCTTTAAGTTTCCTGCAGTACTTTAATGTGCGGGTCCAGCGCGTCGCGCAGCGCATCCCCCAGAAACGAAAATCCCAGCACCAGTATCACAATGGCAAGGCCCGGAAAGGTGGTAAGATGATAGGCCTGCAGCAGGTACTGACGGCCTTCTGCCAGCATGGCTCCCCAACTCGGAATGGGCGGTTGTGTTCCCAGCCCCAGAAAAGAAAGCCCCGCTTCGGAAATAATCATGGAGGCAATTCCCAGGGTTGCCATTACCAGCACCGGATTCAGCGTATTGGGGATCAGGTGGTTAAAAATAAGGCGGCGGTTGGAGAATCCCAGCGCTTTGCCTGCCTGCACATATTCCATTTCTTTTTCTTTCAGGATTTCGCCGCGCACCAGGCGCGCATAGCCTTTCCAGCCCACAATGCAGAGGGCGATAATCACGTTATTCAGGCTGGGGCCCAGAATGGCCATAATGGCGATGGCCAGCAGGATGCCGGGGAAGGCCAGCATAATATCGGTCAGCCGCATCAGCAGTTCGTCTATCCAGCCGCCGAAATAGCCGGAAACGGCCCCCACCAGAATGCCCAAAAACGCCGATACCCCCACGGTAATGAATCCGACCGTCAGGCTGATACGGGTGCCGTAAATGATGCGGCTCAGGATATCGCGGCCCAGGTCGTCCTGCCCCAGCCAGTGCCCGGGGGAAGGACCGCGCAGTGCTTCGGCAATTTGCTGCTCGTAGGGATCGTACGGGGCGATAAAATTGGCAAACACCGCCACAAATACCGCAGTGCACACGATAACCAGACCGGCGATTCCAAGCGGATTTTGCAGTATGCGTTTGATGATGTAACGAAAAAGTGAAAAGCCTTTTTTCTTCATAAAACCCCGGTTAAATCTTTTTAAAACATTTGTAAAAGAAAAAGGAGCGTAAGCACCCGGAACGGGATGAATATAAGAAGAGGCGGCGCTTTTTGCCAACCCGGGAATTTTGAGATATGATTCTGATGAGGAGAAATATTCAGTTTTCGAAGGTAAATCCGCTGCGGAGTTGATTCTCATTCAGCGGATCTACAGCAACTTCTTTTACTGTTGATAACTGGAAGTTTGGGTGGGCAGCGATACAGGTGGTCCGGATTTCGGAAAACAAATCCATCCCGTTTCCTTTCGTCTTCTTCATCCCGTACAAAGTTA
>JBAPTX010000593.1:0-9605 GCA_049282375.1 Calditrichia bacterium | reverse complement strand
GGTTTATGATAATTAAAAAAAGAATAAAATAATGATGTCCCCCAAAATATTTTTTGACATTGGAGAAAAGTGCTAATGTTGTGTCGATGTTACTGATAAAATACCAGGCAGTGGAAATTGGGGGAATGGATAAAGAAACACAATTTAAAGGTTTGAGCACATATTTCTCCACAGAGATCCAACTGTGCTCTTCCGTGAGTGGGCTAATTCCCTTATTCTAAAATATATTTCGGAGCAAAGATAAAAAGACAAAAACCGAGAACATCATTAAAAAAGTATAATCAATTTCTGAATATGGTGCAAGAACATTTCATGTATTTAATCTGAAGCGTTTCCGTCACCGGAGAAGGATCATTTTGTTCATAGCAAAATTATCACCTGCCTTTACGCCGTAGAAGTAAACACCGCTGCCCACTTTTACGCCCAGGTCGTTGGCGGTATTCCAGATAATTTTATGGGTACCCGCCTGCAGGCGCTGCTGCAGCAGTGTGCGCACTCTCTGGCCCAGAGCATTGTAAATGATAACTTCAACCTGCTCTTCCGCAGGAATGCTGAAGCGGATTTCCGTTTCCGGGTTAAAGGGATTGGGATAATTTTGAGCCACTGAAAATTCCAGCGGTATGGCAGCCACTTTATGCAGTTTAACCGCCTTTACCTGCGGATCGGAAAGGGTAACTTCCCCACCTGCTTCAAGCGGGTGCATTTTACCATCGGGGCTCCCCAGTTCCTCCACAACCCAGGCAAAACCCTGTTCTGCTGTTAAGCCCGATGCTTTCAGTGTGATGGGATACCGGGAGGACTGCAAATAAACCACCGCTTCGCTTTCGGTGGAAATGCGCAGATCTCCGGCAAAACGGGCATCAAATGCACCGGCGGGCGGCAACGGCGGCAGGCTGTAGTTAAGCAGATTTTCTTTCTCAACCGGCACATTCAGATACAGCGACTGCCCGGCGCCCCCGGCATCGCTGATCTGCAGAGAGGGATAATCCTCCAGTTTCAGCAATTGTGCACTGACTCTGGACGCATTTGGAGATCCCAAAGAATTGCAGTCGATAAAAATCGTCCCAGCGTTATTTGCCCGCAACCAGTACCCTTCTCCCGGAATCAGTGAATCCGCATTATAATATGCACCGCTAAATCCATAAATTGTCCCCGGAATAATGATATTACCGGGGTCGGAAATATCCGATACAGCAAGCGGGCAGGAAATACCGCTGATCATATTCCAGTTTGAGGTCAGGTCCAGAGCCTGAGCGGGAATAAATGAACCCGGAATCACTTCAGTTTTCTGGCTTCCGTATTTGATCCAGTAACCTTTCCCCATTTCCAGGGAGTCTGCCTGTAAGTATGCCCCGTCCCATCCATAGCAGGTGCCGGGAATTGCGCCCGGAAAAAGCGCCGCACACGAATGGTTTACCGGATCCAGCCCCAGGCCGATTAAATTCCATCCGGCGTCAAAATCCCGGCTGTAGGAGTTATCAATTGTATATACAATCTGCATTTCGGTAATAGACGAATTGCTGACCGTATAGCTGTTTTGCTGCCGCATATTGATGTTGGTACCGATAATATCCTGCAGAAGGAAATTTCCCGCTGTTGGAAAATCAGCATCATCCCAACTCATGGTAACCGGGGCACAACCGGCTTCAGGCCGGAAGAGAACGCGCCACACGATCGTGCCGGTGTTTGGTCCCCGGAAATCACTGAAAAAATCATTGGTATTTTTTCGGATGCGCGCATCAAACAGTCCGGCCGGCGGAGGAGGTGGTGCCAACTGATCATAAAGGGAGTCATAATCATCCGTTGCCGCGGCGGCAGTCCCGAAGACAAGATTGAAATTGTTACCGCAGTTATCTTCCACTAAAAATCCGGAGGCGAAGAGCGGGGGCTCAACGCCATTGTTCAGCACCAACGTCCCGTATGAAAAGGGCGCTGCCCAGATATCCAGCCCGGTGGGCGGTACGACCTGCGGCCAGTTTCCAAAAAAACTATTTGTGCTGTCATCATAACTCAAAGCGTACCAGCCAATCTCATCCCCGGGGGCCGCCTGTAGCTGGCTGGCATTCAAATCAATTTTTATTTCAAACTGGATATGGCCGCTGGTGAAAGAGGCGGAAGGCGATACACCGGCTGCCACTATGGGTGCATCAAAAAGCAGATTATCCGGATACCATCCCGCCAGACCCCTGTAACGGCTGGAAACACTTCCGGCACCTGCATGATCCACCCAGAAATTTCCCTCTCCGCTGGGAAGCACCGGGGGCCAGGCAAAATTGTGGTTTTCATCAAAATAAAACGCAAGCTCATCCAGATCAGGCACCGTGGTATTATTCAAATCATCCACTGCAATGTATAGAAAATCAGAATCATTCATCATATACAGTGTAACCGGTGATGCTGCCGCTCCATAAGTCATATCCGTTGTGGAAGCGTCACTCCATTCTGCAGCCGTTATCATTCCATCTAAAACCGGCTGAGTACGGGCAAATCCGGAAAAAATAGTGTAACCATCTTCCACCGGCGTTGCCGAGTCTTCGTTTGAATATCCGCTTTCTACCGTATCGAATACGGCCGTAACCACATAAAAATAAGTGGTGCCATTGTTTACAGCGGTATCCCGGTAGTACTGAAAATTCACATTTTGTACCAGCAGAGCATACGGGCCGCCGGAATTCTGCGACCTGTAAATATTATAAGTAATGGTGGTGGTCTTTTCCTCAGGAGAAATTGTTGAGTACCCCATTGCAAACCGGCTGTCTGCAGAAAACCGGACGCTCTGTTCACCACTGCTTTCCAGAAAAATCTGAGGTTTATTCCAGGTTACCGGCACCGCACCGTCATAACCACCGAGTGCCCTCAGGCTGTCCGGTGGTACCTGAGAAAAAACAGAGGGAATAATAAATAAAACAGCCAGCCATACGATACTGAAAACAACAGAGCTGTATATAAATTCTTTATTTTTCATTTGAATTTTAATCCTTTCCGGCAGCCTCCTGTCACCTGGTAATTCAGATATTTGAACTATCAGGTTCCCCGGACAAGAAACTGCATAGATAAATAGCGGGGCTGAATTGTTATATTACCAAAGCTCTATTAAAGGCACTTTTTCAGCAGCACCACAAAATTATTACTGAACTTTATCAATTCAGAGGTGAAAACTCCGGGAACAGCGAACCGGATTCTTGTACATCCGCAATCGGGATATAGTCGCAGAATTCAGAAAATTTCTTCCACATCCCCTGTATTTTTGGATTGGAATGGGCGGCGTTTATTACTTCCTTTGATTTCCATTCAAATACTTCTATCACCGTCCCATCCTCTGCTCTCATGATGATTGAATCTCTCTCGGTAACCAGCTCCTCCGATTTTAAAACATCCAGATGGGTTTTCACCAGTGCTTCCAGTTCTTTGTTTTTATCTGGTTTGGGTTTATAGGCAACGATAACAATTCTTCCCATTTATTTTTTTCTCCCTGATTAATTCTGATCACTTTTTGTGAATTGTTGTGAGTATGAATAAATACTGTATATTTTGAGTTCGACAATAAAATAAAACTGATTTCATTCCGGACATCTGCCCGGCAGGTCTCTCACGATATTGTTTCAGATTTGAAGATATGCTGCAAAAACACCCGGAACAGCTTGCGGAATGCAGAAGTGGCATGTAAAAAGATCATGTTATAATTTTTTTCTCACCGATGATTCGGTGAAGACGTACTGAATTCTAACACAATAAAAAAGGGGCTGTTCCGGGAACAGCCCCTTTTTTAAATAAACCCTGGATAACTTACTTCAACAGGATCATTTTCTTCATAGCAAAATTATCACCAGCCTTAACGCCGTAGAAGTAAACACCGCTGCCTACTTTTACGCCCAGGTCGTTGGCGGTATTCCAGACAATTTTATGGGTACCCGCCTGCAGGCGCTGCTGCAGCAGTGTGCGCACTTTCTGGCCCAGAGCATTGTAAATGATAACTTCAACCTGCTCTTCCGCAGGAATGCTGAAGCGGATTTCCGTTTCCGGGTTAAAAGGATTGGGATAATTTTGAGCCACTGAAAATTCCAGCGGTATGGCAGCCACTTTGTGCAGTTTAACCGCCTTTACCTGCGGATCGGAAAGTGTAACTTCCCCACCTGCTTCAAGCGCGTGCGTTTTACCATCGGGGCTCCCCAGTTCCTCCACAACCCAGGCAAAACCCTGTTCTGCGGTCAAACCCGATGCTTTCAGTGTGACCGGATACCGGGAAGACTGCAGGTAAACAACCGCTTCGCTTTCGGTGGAAATGCGCAGATCTCCGGCAAAACGGGCATCAAATCCACCCGCCGGCGGTAACGGCGGCAGGCTGTAATTGAGCAGGTCTTCTTTATCCACCGGCACATTCAGATAAAGCGACTGCCCGGCGCCCCCGGCATCGCTGATCTGCAGAGAGGGATAATCTTCCAGGTTAAGCAATTGTGCACTGGCGCGGGCCAGATTCGGGGATTTTTTACTGGAATTGCAGTCCATAAAAATGGTTCCCGTATTCGTAGTACGCACCCAGTACCCTTTTCCTGGCAGCAGGCTGTCGCTGGGAGAATAAGCGCCGCTATAGCCAAACAGAGTACCTGCTATTAAAATTCCGCCCGGATCATTTATATCAGTAAATGCCACCGGGCAGGACAAACCGGAAATCATATTCCAGTTGTTTATTAACGACATTGAATTGAAAGGAATGTAGTAGCCGTTTACCGGCACAGTTGCCGGCGAGTTATAGCGGAGCCAGTAGCCTTCGCCCACATGCAGCGAATCTGCATTATAGTAGGTGTTGTTCCAACCGAAACAACTTCCTGGGATTGTGCCGGGATAAACTGACAGATAATAGGAATCGGCCGGATCTCTTGGCAATCCGATCATATTCCAGCCGCCGGCGATATTCTGATTAAAAATACTTTCGCTGGTATAGACGATCGCCATCTGGTTAATGCCCGGATTCGTTACTACATATGAATTATGGGTCCGCATGTTAACATTGGTCCCCGAAATATCCTGAAGCATGAACTGACCGGTGGGTGGCAACTGTCCGGGATTCCAGTTTAATGTAATTGGATTACAACCGGATGCCGGCTGGAACATTACATCCCAAACAATATAGTTTACCACAGGGCCCCGGAAATCTTTAAAGAAATCATTGGTATTTTTGCGGAAACGGGCATCGAAAGCGCCGGGCGGCGGTGGAGGCGGAGCCAACTGATCATAGAGAGGATCATATCCGTCCGTCGCACCTGCGGCGGTTCCAAACTGCAGGGCAAAGTTATTACCGCAATTATCCGCGACAGTGAAATCCCCTGTGAAAATAGTAGGCGGCGTGCCGGAATTCAGTATTAATGTGCCGTAACTGTATGGGCCCGCCCACAAATAGACATTGCTCGGATTTACGAGTTCAGGCCAGTTTCCGGTAAAAGTTGCATTATCAAGACTGAAAAGATAAAATCCGATATCATCTCCGGGCGCAGCATTTAATGCACTGGCGCTCAGATCAATTTTAGCTTCAAACTGAGCATTCCCGCTGCTGAAACCGATATCCGTCATTACACCCGGGGCAGGAGAATTCAAGTTAGAGTGCAAATTTGCAGGAGTCCAGCCGGCTAATTCGCGGAAGGTACTCGAAACGACTCCTGAACCGCTATGATCCAGCCAGAAATTGCCTTCGGAACTCGGGAGTGATAACGGCCAGTTATAATTATGGTTATCATCAAAATAAATACCTGCTTCATCAAAATCGGCTGGGGTGGTATTATTCTGATCGTCAATTGCCAAGTACAGGAAATTCGCATCGTTCATGAGGAACATTCTTACCGGATTCGGCTGCCCATTTGTAATGTCAACCACAGTCGCATTGGCCCATTCCCCGGGTGCGAACGATCCGTTAATAGTGGGAGCACTGGCAGCATTACCCGCAACAACAACATTTCCGCCATTAACCGGTGTGGCGCTTTCTTCGTTGGAAGTATTGCTTAAACCGGAGGGATAAACCGCCCGCACAACATAGTAATAGGTGACGCCGTTGCCGGCTGATAAATCCCGGTAATACTGTCGGTTTACATTGGCAATCAGACTGTAGGGTCCGCCGGGGTTTGTACTCCGGTAAATATTATAGGAGCTGATCGCCTCGGTACTGCCGGCACCTTCCGGTGAATTATCCTGCTCTGCAGCCTCTGAAACTTTCTCCGGCTTCAAAGCTGAGAATTGGGGATCACCTGTTACGCTGATATCCGGTGATTCCAGTGGAGTAATACCACCGGGCGGGTCCCAGTACAGCGGCACGGCATGGTCGTAGCCCGGCAATGCGGTCAGATTCTTCGGCGGCGGAAACGGATTAAAGCTCATCTGGCCAATCCAGGTCCCCCAGCGGGAATTACCGCTTACCTGAGATTCGGAATATTCCTGCATGGTCCAGACACGGTAAGGATTATCAGGATCCAGGGCAATCCCACTGTAGTCCCCCCAGCGGTTGCGTCCGATACCATCCAGTTGCTCATAAGGGGCTTCACCGGCTTTAAGAAGGGCGCTGGCCTCCAGTCCGGGCGGATCACCTTCCTGATGGCCGGTAAAACGTGCATTTACATATTCTGCGGTACCAGACCGGGAAAATCCGATGAAAATATTATTTTCAATATCCGCCATAATTGCGGGGTAAAAATACCAGTAATTTGTCGCTCCGTAAGAAATGTCCTCCATAACTGTGCCGGCCCCGGCATCTATCCTGAGATACCGGACGCGGGAATAGGTCCCGGTAACATCGCCCACACAGTGGGTTGTCCATAAGTTTCCCTCCTTATAAACAAGATTCCGGTTTCGCTGACCGCCGACATCTACCGGAACTATACCCCCCCCGCCTAACTGCTGCGCATTCGGAGGAGGATAAAAGGCGGTTACCGGAACTGTAATTGCCGTCAGGCTCGGAGTTCCGAGAGGATCATTCAGTTCCCAGACATTGGCGAAATTCCCCGGTGAATTCATAAAATCGACATTCATTAAATACTCAACCGAAGGATAATCAAAAGTTAATGCCGGAATAATCGTGAAAATCTGCTGGGTAAGATCGCTGGGATAACGCAGATCCCACAGATCATTCCAAGTAACCGGGCCGGCGCTTCCGGTAAGCAGTTGCGCTTTGGGGATTACCCTGAGTCTTGAATATTCATAGGACGCACTGAACATGTTTGCAGAAACATATACAGCCCTACTGTCCAGACCCAATTTGGGATAATCGTTAAAAAGTCCGGTAAAAGTACTGCCGTTGTAATCACCCGGCAGCGCCCAGGTACACCATACCCCATTCGGATTGCTGTCATCGGACACTGCAAGGAGCAGCCGAACCGGATCGCCGCTGCCGCAGGCGATGAAAATCATGACAAAACGGCCGGTATAATGATCATAAACAATCTGGGGGTCACAGGGGAAAGATCCCGGCACAACAGCATTAAAGAAAGCACCGGCATCTATAGATTTTTGAAGCGTCCCGTTTTTAGTGTAGAATTCGATCTGACTGTTTACCAAACCAACAACATGATCCGGTCCCACTGCCATTATCGGATCGGGCGGATAGGCGAAATCATACTGCGGCCCTTGAAAATTGTTGACCAGGGTTGGTGCATCGGCAGAAGGCGTATTGGCCGCAGGATCTTCCATTTCATTGGCACCCACAGGAGCAGCAGGCTCAACAGAAGACTGACCTGACTTCAATTTCCGGTCATAGGGCCGGTTAACCAGTTTGGTATTCGCCGGAATTTCCGGAGACTGATCCGCATCCGCAAGGCTGTTGGTATTAATGCATACGCCGCCCGGAATACTGCCGGCGGCCGGGCCTTTATATAAGGTAGGCGGTTCACTAATATCAAAATAGATATCATAATCGGGAGAACCATCCCGGTAATCGGACCAGGCCGCACCCGCAATATCTGTAGCCCAGTTACTGGTAATTCCTTTTTTGGTAAAACCTGCACTGCCATAATCGACATCATTGACAACATCGGGAACGGGCTGCCAGAAGGCGCTAAGGTCCTGCGGACGGGTGCTGTATTTCACCCACCAGTCCTGGGTGGTGTAAACCAGATGCCAGTTCCCGCCGCCTTCGTTGGCGGTCAGTTCCACCGCAAATTCGTTGGTCGAAGTATACCCTTCCAGAGAGAACAAAGAAGACCAGGTATTTCCGGCATCGGTGGAATAGGTATGGCCAATATTATCGCTGGAATTAAATGATTTTGTGCAGGTCAGCATGATATTATCTTCATTGACAGCCGCTTCAATATCCGGGTCCACTGCATGGGTGGGAAGGGGATTCACTTCGCGCACCTGAACAGTATCCGACCAGCTACCCCCGTAATCAGTACTTTTGATGACATATAAATAATTATCGGTGGCGTTAAAAGCGGCAATAAAAATATCATTCCCGGTGGTCCCGTAAGTCCCGTCCGGATCCTGCCAGGTGTATGGGTCGGAATTCCCCAGCGGCACTCCGGCAGGGTCTGTATAAGATGAACCAAAATCAGTGCTTCGCCAGAAAACAATATTGTAGTTGGTGGTGCCGCCCACATGGGCTTCTGCCGTTAAATAGATATACCAGCCGGAATAATCATAGGAATCCGTCCATACATTGGGTTTGCTGTAGCCGGTCCAGAAGTTGTAGTAGGGGGGCGTTATGGAGGTAAAAGATGCGCTGGATCCAAGCGGACTGGTGGCAACTTCAATGTATGGAACGGCATCATTGACTACATAAGCCACTACAAGCAGGTCCTGACCGCCCTCCCCGATCGCCAGCGAAGGCTGGCTCAAATCGAAACTGGAATTATTAATGAAACCATATGCTGTCCAGTTCTGCCCATCATCTGTTGATCTGTAGATCTGGATATAATCATGGGCTGAAGTGCTGTTTACGTTTTCCCAGGCACAGTATATATCGCCATTGGAAGCGGTTGCCAGAGCCGGATAAGATTCCTGAAAATTTGTATTTACACCTCGGACGTGAATATCCGTACCCCAGTCTGTCACTCCTGCCGGCGCACCCGGCTCCGCTTCCATTTGCCCGAAAGGTTCACCTGGGAAACCTTTTGTATTGCTCTTCCGGTGGGTTAATGGCCCGGCCGCATCCCCCTGCTGAAGGTCGGGTTTCACGATTTGCTTTTCCAGCTCTCGTATTGCCGCTTCATCTCCCCGTTGGCGGGCTTCTTTAATGGCTTGAGAAAGCGGATCTGGAGGGGTGATTTTCCTGGCGGGGATATTTTGTGGAGAAGCGAAGGATTCAACATCCTCTGTAAAGTTTGTTTGATTTTTCCCCGTATTTTTTTTCAAGCTCTGCCGGTCATCCGGATCTCCGCTGACGGCCCATGCTACAATCCCACACAAGAGAATGGACCAGAATATGAAAAGCCATCCCGTCCGGAATCTTTTATTTTTTAGATTATTGCTCATGCTACCCCCTGTAAATTTTATAAATAAATAAGTCAAAATAATGCCGGGTAAATATTTTTGCATCTACTGAAAATACAATCAGATATGATTCCCGGCTCTAGTTCAGCAGTAACCGCTAAAAGTGCCCATTTTGCCTGATTCACCCCCTTTATGGC
>JBAPTX010000592.1:0-4338 GCA_049282375.1 Calditrichia bacterium | reverse complement strand
GCCGGCTGGATTCAGAGTATTGGGCTCCATCTTTTTCTGATGGGTCTTCTGGTATGGATGCTCCCGCTGCTGGACCAGTCTGAAAATCCGCTGATCAAGTTTTTCCGCAACTGGTATATCATTTTTGCCTTTCCTTTTCTCTACTGGGATGTGGGCGGTTATATTCAGCTTGTTTTCCCACAGCTTTTTGACCCGGCCATTTTAAAGCTGGAGAAAACCCTTTTTGGTGTTCTGCCCAACATCTGGGTGCAGCAGTACGTCTCTCCGGTCCTTACTGAAATTATGCAGATTTCCTATGGTATTTACTGGCTGACCATTCCAATGGGGGCTGCCATTTTTTATTTCCGGCGGGAATTATTTCTTTTTAATGAACTGCTGCGTGCAATTACCTTCACCTTTTTTCTGTGTTATTTCATTTTTATTTTCTTCCCCGTAGCGGGCCCCCGTTTTTTTCTGGCAGACCGGATTACCGCCGATTATCATTCTTATTTTGTAGGTAATTTTCTACGGAGTTTCGTTAAAGATGCCGGTTTTAGAGGCGGGGCCTTCCCCAGTTCCCACGTGGCAGTTGCTGTGGTGATCCTGCTGTTTGTCTGGCGTTTCCGCCCCAATACCGCCATTTTGCTTTTCCTTCCAATGGTTATTGCGCTTTCTCTTTCTACTGTTTACGGGCAATACCATTATGCGGTGGATGTAATTGCCGGACTGCTGCTGGGGGTTGTTCTTGGACTTGCAGCCGCGGAGTGGACTGCCGGACGGCTGGGAAAGCAGAATGGGAAAAATTCTGCATACTAAAGATTTTCTATCTATATTTAAGTGTAAATTACCACAAGTGCAAAGATCCCATGGCTGTTGAAAGAACGAAAACCCAGATCAAAATCGCCCTGCTGCTGGTATTACTGGTAATTACCGGAAGCAGTTTTGGATACATGCTGCTGGAAGGGTGGAATTTTCTGGATTCCCTTTATATGACCATTATTACCATCACCACCACCGGCTATTCGGAAATTCATCCTCTCGGAAAACCCGGACGCATATTTACCCTTTTTGTGATTGTGCTGGGAGTGGTAACCATTGCCTACACCGGCAGCCGGGTGGCGCAGTTGTTTGTGGAAACCATTGTTTTCAGGAGACGCGGCATGACAAAGAAATTAAATTCCATGAAAAATCATTATATCATTTGCGGCTTCGGACGAATGGGAAAGAAAATCTGTCAGGAGCTGCATGAAAACGAATCTCCCTTTGTGGTTATTGAAAAGGATAATGATGAAATAGAAGCTCTGCAGAATTTGAACTACGTTTATGTGGATGGCGATGCCACAAATGACGATGTGCTGCTGGAGGCACGCATTAAGGAAGCCAAAGGGCTGGTTTCGGTGCTGCCCAGTGAAGTTGAAAATGTATTCGCCACCCTCTCCGCCCGTGTCCTCAACCCGGACATCTTCATCGTTTCCCGTTCCGTGGAAGAGGAAACCGAATCCAAACTGATTAAAGCCGGAGCCAACCGGGTAATGAAACCCTACGAGATCGGCGGGCACCGCATGGCGCAGGTACTGCTCCGGCCAAGTGTGGTGGACTTTATTGATATTATTGCACGGGAAACACAGTTTGATCTTGCCATTGAAGAAATTGAAGTAGAAAAAGGATCATCGCTGGTAAATATGACCCTGGCGGAAGCCCCCATCCGCAATAAATTGAATATTATTATTGTGGCAATTACCACCCAGTCAGGCGATCCCATTTATAATCCGCAATCCAGCGCCAGAATCAATGCCGGGGATAAGCTGATTGTGATCGGTGAAGAAAAGAATATTATTGAATTGAAAAAAATGGCCGCAAAATAAAGGTTAACAGGAACATCCCGCTTCTCCGCCCTGAAACCGGGCACGGAGGTCCGGTTATTATTCGGGCACTTCCAAATCGCTGTTAACCAGCAACCCGCTCAATCTCAGCAGTTCGGTTTCAGCCACTTTAGCCTGAAATTCAGCGGACGTCAGGCGGTCTTCCGCCAGCAGTAAATTCTGCTGTGCTTCTCTCAGCTCAAGTGCATTAATTGAACCGATCCTCATCTGCTCCAGCGAAATATCAAGATTCTGGCTGGCTGCATTCAAATTTTCATTTTCCAGTGTAATTCTTTTCAAGCTGTTTGAATACGCCTCATAGACATTCGCCAGATCCGCTTTAATGCGGGTTTTCAATTCTTCTATTTGAATCCGGCTGATGCGAATACCGATTTTGGCATTCTGTGCTTCCCGCCAGGAATTAAACCCGTTGAACAGATTAAGAAAAAGATTGACCCCGTAAGTATAACCGGAGGTCTGGTTTTCCAGTAAAAAACCGGCTTCAGACTGTGACTTGGCCCACTGGTAGTCCGCCCTGAGATCCACCTGCGGCAGCCATTGGGTTTTAACTTCCTTTAAACTTAAACGGGAAATTTTTTCATTATTCCGGGCCATCCGCAATTGCGCATTCTGTTTCAGTGCAGCCGCCTGCAGTCCTGCAAAATCAGGAACGATTCCCAGGGTTATGGTATCTTTAACCGTAAAAGGTGAATCAATATCCCGTGCCAGCAACTGGTTCAGCACAATTTGCGACTGCTTAAAATTGGCCTGCTGCTGCAACAGGGCGGAACTGTCCGTATTAAAATCCACCCGCGCCTGCAGTGCTGACAGTTTTGAACCGGCACCAATATCGAAATTACCTTCCGAAATTTTCAGCCTTTCCCGGGAGACTGCCAGATTCTCCTGTATATAGGACAGGTTTTTCTTTTGCCGGACCACATCATAGTAAGCAACAATAATTTGCGCCACGGTTCCCTCTATGGCGGCACGTGCGCTGTTTTCTCCCAGTTGTTCAATTTCTTTCAGTTTGTTATAGGAAATAAACATTTTAAAACCGTCGAAAATAGTCCAGTTCAACAGAACGGAAGCCTGCTGCGAAGTTTGCTCCGCGCCTTTCCGGTCGGAAATATTTCCGGTAATAAATTCCTGTCGGCTGTCCTGAACACTTTTCTGCGAGGCGGCGGATACATCCAGGGTCGGCAGAAATCCGGCATTGCCCAGGGATGAATTATTCTCATCAATTTCGGCCTCACTGCGGGCAATCTGAATGGTATAATTATTATTTAAACCGATTTGGATGGATTCTTCAAGTGAAAGAAATTCCTGTGCAAAACTGCTGTTCAAAAGCAGCAGTAAGCTTGAAATAAGTATTCTATTCCATATCCGAACCATTTTCTCCTCTTCTGCGGCTGATTTTCTGTATTGCCCCGTTCCACCGGGAAAGGTGTTCTTTTTTTGTAAAAATACAATGCTGGAACAACAGTATTACCACAATGGCAACTTCGCGGCTGAGCAGTTACCTTTTTTTCAGATATTAAGCTTTTCTTTTCATAATCTTATTTATGGACCTCTGCAGAAGACCATTCTTCATCGGGAACTTCCTGCTTTTCCTCTTCGAAATCCATCGCCTGCTGATCCGTGCTGCTGCCCTTATCTTTAGAAATATAAACATAGATTGCAGGAATAACATAAAGGGTCAGAATGGTGGAAAAAATCAGTCCGCCGATAACAGCAATTCCCATAGGAACGCGGCTTTCCGCACCGGCACCCAGGGCAAGTGCAATAGGCAGAATGCCCAAAATGGTGGTCAGGCTGGTCATTAAAATGGGACGGAAGCGGGCAGCCGCGGCATCCTGAATGGCATCCCGGATGCTTAAACCCTGCTCTTTACGCTGATTGGCAAATTCAACAATCAGGATGCCGTTTTTGGTGACCAGGCCGATGAGCATGATTTGCCCGATCTGGCTGAAGATGTTCAGTGTCTGGTTAAAATACCAGAGGGATAGCAGCGCCCCGGTAATCGCCAGCGGTACCGTAAATAGAATGGTAAAGGGATCCCGGAAACTGTTGAACTGCGCCGATAAAATTAAATAGATCAGCACCAGTGCCAGCACAAAGGCAAAGACCAGACTGGAAGAACTCTCCGCAAAGTCACGGGAGGGGCCGGCCAGCGCGGTGCTGAAGGTTTCATCCAGAACATTATCTGCAATACTGTTCATAGCTGCAATGCCTTCGCCCAGGGTTTTTCCCTGTGCCAGCCCTGCCGATACGGTTGCCGATACATAGCGGTCGTAGCGGTAAAGCTGCGGTGGACTGCTTTTTTCCGCCATACTGATCAGGTTATCCAGTTGAATCAGTTTGCCGGCATCATTACGCACATAAAGGGAGCGGATATCAAGCGGTTCATTGCGGTCTTCGCGCCCGACCTGGCCGATGACCTGATACTGTTTACCATTCATGATGAAATAATCAAAGCGCTGCCCGCTGAGCCCAAGCT
>JBAPTX010000591.1:0-7844 GCA_049282375.1 Calditrichia bacterium | reverse complement strand
GTGTGGTTTCTTCTTTAATGATGTTCAGACATTCCCGCCATTTTTCCTGCACAGATAACAGTTCGAGTGAATGTTTATTTTTGTTGTCAGAGTCATGTTTCGGCGAAATACTCTTAACCATTAATAAATCTTCCCTTTCAATTAGGCGTAATCGGGCTCAAATAACCATTTAAAAAAGAACCTATGATACATGCAGTTAAACAGGATAAACTCAGCCCATGATGTTAACAACATCATCCATTATGTGGCCAAAGAGGTAAAGCTATTTTAAGAAGATTTCTGACAAATGCAAGCCGGTTAAAATAAAAAAATGTGAAACGAAGTTTCACGTTAAACAATCCGGCCTAAATCCTCAGAAATCAATGTCTCAGGTTTTATGAGAATTCCGAAATGACAAAAGGATTGCTTAATTTTTTTATTGGTTTGATTTTTTTTGGTTAAAGCCTTATCTTTGTCGTTCTGTTTTGAAGAAAAACCGGAGAATATAAAATGGCCAAAGTATGTGAAATATGTGGAAAAAAGCCCCTTTACGGCAATAATGTCAGTCATGCCAATAATCGTACACGGCGTCGTTTCGAACCCAATTTGCAGAAAGTTCGGGCAAAGGTAAACGGGGAAACACAGCGGGTGCGGGTTTGCACCAGTTGTCTACAAGCCGGCAAAGTTATCAAGGCCGTACGATAGAAATACATCTCATTATTTTCTATGATCTCTCCCCTGAATATGGGAGAGATTTTTTATATGCAACTTGTGATAGGTAAATTCTGCTAAGAGGCTATATTTTATAGAAAAGCAGTAATTGGACCAGTTGTAAATATATAAATTGCCCTCCTTTTCACAGATCATTTTTATCTCGGAAGTTCCTGTTTTTAAATCCATCCTCGGTTTGCTCCGGCCAGTTTCAGGGCAGCGAAACCTTCAAATTGAACTGAAGATTTTTAATCCCTTTAAGAATGAAAAAATGATGTATTGATTTGAATATGGATAGTTCAAAATATCTTCTTTTCATTTTTTTCAGGGTACCGAAAAACCGTGCTAAACTCTTCTGAAACAACGAAAAACAAAGAAAACAACTTATGTTTGCGAAGCCGGAATTTTTGTATTATGTTTGCCCCAATTAATGATGCTTGAACAGCAGGTTATTGTACGGAGTCTTTACAGCCGTAAATCGCAATTCTGGAGGAACAGAGTATAATTTGTATCGGACCTGAAGGGGGATAATTTCCGGATTGTGGTGTTTACATCATTGGTATTCGGTGCCTTTCGCAACTAAGGACGATTAAGTTTTGAGAAATTTTGGAGGCAGTTATGGAATCAAGCAGTCGGATGGGTTCCAGGGTAGTCAGTAAAGATGATCCTATGTTCACGGATATTTGTGAATTGCTTGAATTGGATCCTGATAATGTAGAATATCTGGTTATTGAAGATTTTGAAGATGTTGATTATATGATGTTCGAAGAGTTTGATGATATGGAAGCGGAAGAAGCCTGGAAACCGGAGCAGCGGTTGATTGAGATTTTCTTTGTCGACGGCACCCGGGACGAGATGGAAATTGACCTTGATTCCGAAATGGATGAAATGCTCAAAAGGTATTTGGGCTAGTACTTCATCCATGAAACCGGCAGGGAAGCCGTCAATATAAATTCCTGAATTAATTAGTTTTCTTATCTCCAGTATATCTCAAATTCGGTAAAGACAGCGTAGGTTTGCAGCCGTTAAACCCGCTTAAACACAAATAAGAAATTGCCAATACCGAAGGGAGATGAACTTTATTGCCCTGATTTCAATTGAGAGCTGAATTCTATTCGGCGTCGATTCTCTGGCAGCATTCCAAACTTAATGGGCGGACTGTTCATCCATTCATTAGAAATTATAGATCAACGGGCTTTCAGAAACCGGATAAACGCCTTTATCCCGGTTCTTTCCCTTTTCAAAAGTTAAGTAGCTGTATTTACCATAATGGCTCAGCAGATTTCCCACCCGCCCGATCTGCACATTCTCTCCCAGAGTAACTGAAACAATGCTGATATCAGGATTTTCCAGTGAACGGAAAGCCAGCACTACCAAATCATCCGCACCAGGAAGGCTCTGCCGGTTTAAGTTGACCGATTCATTTTCCACAGCGGCTATTTCCGGTTGCCCATAGCGTATTTTTTTCCACAGACTGTTTTCAGCAGGACTTCCCAGCAGATAGAGGGAGTGATTCTTTAAAGCATCGGCAGAAATCTCTCCGGATTTTTGGATACTGACTGCTGAATTGCCTTCGGCAAGATTCTGCGCAAATTGCCGGTAAGCTGCCGTTTTTTTATCCGGGGCACGGTCCGGCAGTACAATAATGGCCGTATCCTGTGCAAACATTTCTGATAATGTAGGCGGAATTTCGCTACGGTCCAGTTTACGGAAGAGGTCAAAGGCGGGGTCCACCAACAGTTTCTCCGGTTTTGAATTTGCAGGAAGCGTAAATTCTGTTTTGCTGTTTTCCAGCCAGACATATGTTGTAGTATCCAGATTATTGCCGATGATCTGTACCGGAACATACAGACGGAACGGATTATTGCTCTGCTTTAAAGTGAACTTCACCTGATTGCCGGTATAGCTTACATTTTCCAGTAAAATTTCAGGGGCGCCCGGCCGCTGAATCCATTGCTTAAAAAACCAGTCATAATTCTTTCCGGTTGTCTGTTCCACCGCTTGCTGAATATCATGCCATGAGGCTTTACGGAAGCGGTTTTCCCGGTAAAAAGATTTCAAGCTGTTATAAAAAAGTGAATCCCCGATGATCCGTCTTAACTGGTGAAAAACCATCGCACTTTTTCCATAGCCGATGGCGCGGGATGAGCTTTCCGTCCGCGCTTCAAACTCTTTCAAGGGGAAATCCTTCCCTTCTTTGACATAAACCGTAAAATCGCGGTCTATGTCCCGCCGGTAGCGCATGGCATCTTGCGGACTCTTCATTTCCTGATAATGATAATCTGCATAGTAGGTCGTCAGACCTTCACACCAGTTCCCGGATTCATAATCCACATAAACGGAATTGCCCCACCAGTTATGGGCCATTTCATGCCCAAGGGAAGTATAAATAATAAATGGGAGGCGGATCACCTGACTTCCCAATAAAGTGTAGGATGGCATTCCGTATCCGGTGGGAAAGAAATTTTCAACCACGGCAAATTTGCTGAAGGGGTAGGGTCCGATCAATGATTCATACATTTTAAGATAGCGCTCGCTGGCCTTTAGATAAGAATCGGCAAGTTCCTGCGAATTCGGGAAGAAAAACGTATAAAGATCAACCTCATTACTGCGAAGTTTCTGAATTCCGTAATGAGCTCCCACGAGGTGAATACCGTCTGTAGGATAATCCACTTTCCAGCGGTTAATCTGTTTCCCGTTTTCCGATTGTTCGGTCATCAGTTTACCTTGCGTCATTACAAAAAGGGTGTCCGGACTGCTGATTTTTACCGAGAAGCGGGGCTGGCTGGCAGGGAGAGTGGCGTACCAGTAATAAGCAGGGCTGATGAAAATTCCTTTATCTCCGATATAGCCTTTTACTTCATAGGCAATGTATTCGCGGGAGAAAGCAGCCTTGTCAACCGAATCTATGGGGACAAGTGTATAATGAAGAACCAGTTGCCCTTCTTTAACCTGGCCGGGTAAAAAAATTTTCAGTTCTGCGGCGCCTTTAAAATTTCCGGTATCTGTTTCTGCATGGGTTCCGCTGCGGAAGTCCCTGGAATCGAAGTCGGTATTCAGGGAAAAATCTATTGGTTCCCCTCCAAATTCTACAGCGTTTATCTCTGCCTGATCATTCAATAAGAGGGACAGTTCATCCACTGGTTCCGGTGCCTGAAAACTGAGCGTATCGCTGACACTGGCTTGATGTTGGTCCTGTAAAATTTCTACGGACATCTGATGACGGGTAATTTCCACAGGGGACATTTCGGAAATGGCGACAGTGCATCCCGATATCGTAATAACGAATAAGATTATGAAAAATGCATATTTCATTTTGGATTCTTTCATTTATGAATGAGAAAGCTTTTTGATTTTTAAATTTCCAGGATAGCAGTTAGTTACTGTTTGTAGCCAATTTTCCGCAGGAAGTCTTTTCGGACGGTAATATCACTGTCATTTTCTATTCCCAGCGGAGACTGGCCATCTACCACACCCACAATGCCGTGGCCCGATTCACTTTTAACAACCAGCACCTGTACAGGATTTGCGGTAGCGCAGTAAATGCGGCAAACCTCCGGCACCATTTTTATGGCATTCAGCACATTAATGGGGAAGCCGCCTTCCATGAAAACAATAAAGGTGTGTCCGGCTCCAATTGTCATCGCATTTTTCTGCGCCAGCTCAATTAATTTCTGTTCATTTCCCGCCCAGCGGACCAGCCTTTCCTGAGAGGCTTCGCAGAAGGCGATGCCGAATTTAATACCGGGGACGCTCTGCACCATTACCTCATATAAATCTTCCACTGTTTTAATGAAATGGCTGTGGCCAAGTATAAAGTTATGGCTTTCGGGATTTTGAATTGTCACTGCCTGAATGTCCATTACCTGCCTTTCATTTTAAATATCAACGGGCAAATTTAGCTGATTTCCCGAATGTATGCAACCTGCCGGTGGATTACTCCCTTCCGGTAAACTGCGGCATATCCAGGCCGTCTGTTTCCGCTTTTTCGTTTAGATGAAGGTATTGGGCTTTGGTGCCCACATCCAGCCAGATTCCTTTATGCAGATAAACATGAACGGGCTTTTGCTGCTGCAGAGCCAACTCATAAAAGTCGCTGATAACAGAAGAAAAAACGGGCCGGAGGAAATGCCGCGCCCGGGGAGATAAAAGCTGGAATCCGGTAAATATGCCGCTTTGCAGATTTTCGGGTATTGGACCCCCTTTGGGCAAGAATCCTCTGAGTTGGTTTTTTTCATTAAATAAAGCCAGGCTGTAGCGTGCTGTATCGGTTGAAGGTTTGACTGCCATTCCCGCAATTCCGCCGGCGGACTGGTAACTTTCAATAAACTCAAGGATGGACAAATCGGATAATACATCCACATTCAGGCACAGGATCGTTTCTTCCGGTTTAAAATATTTTTCCGCAAGGGCAATGCCGCCGCCGGTGCCGAGAATATCGTTTTCATGGCTGAAACATATTTCAAGACCGAAGCTTTTCCCTTTCAGATGGGCTATTATCTGATCTCCCAGGTAATGAAGATTGATGACCACTTTCTTAAATCCGGCAGCCTGCAGCTTAAGCAGGGAAATTTCCAAAAGAGAATATCCCGCAATTTTCAAAAGTGGTTTGGGGGTATGGGCTGTTAAATTTTCCATGCGGGTGCCGAAACCGGCAGCCAGCAGTATGGCCGTTGTGATGGACAGATTTTTTTTCATAAAAGGAATCTAATTCCGGCGCCGTAACAAATGGTTGTTTCAAACTGCATGAAAATATATATTTATCATAATTATTCAGGTTCCATGCCTGTGGGGGGAAATTAAAGATAAGTTGTGTAGTTTTCAGCCAGCCATAGAACCCGGAATTTTGAAATTTACTACAGATGGTTTTTGAAATATTCTGCTTCACCGGAAACCTCTGATGCAGGAAGTCATTGAATTTTTTTATAGCCCTGATATTCAAAACACACAAATCGTCAAGGAATAGCAAATGAAACGGATTTTAGTTACAGGCGGTGCGGGATTTCTCGGATCTCACCTTTGCGAAAAATTGCTGAAGAATGGTAATGAAGTCCTTTGTCTGGATAACTTTTTTACAGGTTCAAAAAGAAATATCATACATTTGCTGAATAACCGCCTGTTTGAAATGGTGCGCCATGACATCACCGAACCCATACTGCTGGAAGTGAATGAAATCTATCATCTCGCCTGCCCGGCTTCTCCGGTCTATTACCAGTACAATCCTGTTAAAACCATCAAGACCAATGTAATGGGAACGATTAACATGCTGGGGCTTGCAAAACGGGTGAATGCCCGTATTTTACTGGCTTCGACTTCCGAAGTGTATGGTGATCCGAAGATTCATCCCCAAAAGGAAAGTTACTGGGGGCATGTAAATCCCATTGGAATCCGCAGTTGTTATGATGAAGGTAAGCGGGTGGCGGAAACTTTGATGATGGATTATCATCGCCAGAATAAAGTGGACATTCGCATTGTGCGCATTTTTAATACCTATGGCCCGCGAATGGCTCCGGATGACGGCAGAGTGGTGAGTAATTTTATTATACAGGCCTTAAAAGGGGAAGATATTACGGTTTACGGGAAAGGTACCCAGACCCGTTCTTTTTGTTATGTGGATGATCTCATTGAAGGGCTGATCCGAATGATGAATCATGAAAATCTGACCGGCCCGGTAAATCTTGGAAATCCTTCTGAATTTACAATCAATGAACTGGCGCAAAAAATTCTTGAAATAACCGGATCTTCTTCTAAAATAATTTATAAAATGCTGCCGCAGGATGATCCTGCGCAGCGTCAGCCGGATATTTCGCTGGCAAAAAAATATTTGGATTGGCAGCCGGAAATTCCGCTGCAAACGGGACTTGATAAAACAGTTCAGTATTTTAAAAGCTTACTGGAAAGCTTTCCGCAATTCGTCTGAGTATTAAAGAATACCTGCCGGAAGAAGGAACCCGGCGGGACATATTGCCGTAAATTGTATTAAAATTAACAAGTCAGAAGAAATTGGGAGATCAGGTCGATATATAAGATACAGTCAACTTCAGAAAGAATCTTCCATTACTACTTTCAAAATAAAAACATTCCACCGACTGGCCGCATTACAAAGATTTCAATTTTTTCTGTTTGCAGGTGGGGATTGGGAGCAAAACCGGGGGAAATATGCGCCTTCGATCTAAAGAGTTTCGTTTCGGGATTTTCATTCTTGTCGCCTCAGTGGCCCTGCTGACATTTCTTGCGGTGGTTACCAGCGAACAGTTATTAAAAAGCACCAACACATATTTCGTGGCATTCGAGAACACTTCCGTATTCGGACTTGAAAAGGGTGCCTCTGTAAACTATCTGGGGCTTAAGGTTGGCACTATTCAGGATATATATATTGCTGATGATAATATCAACCGTATTGTGGTGGAATTAAAAGTGGCCGAACGGGTCCCCATAAAATCGGATGCTTATGCCGATATTGTTAACATGGGGATTACCGGCTTGAAAATGATTGAAATACGCGGTGGCAGTAATGATGCGCCCAAACTGGAATCAGGGGACTATATACAACCGGATTCCACAATTACCGGGGAATTAACTGAACGGGCCGGGAATATTGCCGAAAAAATTGAAGACCTTCTCGATAATCTGAACAATTTTGCGGATGAAGAAAACATGAATAAGCTGTCCGGAATGATGGATCAGGCCTCGGTCTTTTTCAGCAATGTAAATGATATTCTTGAGCGAAATGACCATCAGTTCGATGAAATATTACAAGCCACCAGCAATTTTGCAGAGCACATGGACAGTGTTTCTAATAATTTAAATCAGATGGTCAGTGAATTAAACCAGATCGTATCCAGCGACACGGTTGAACAGATTTTGGTGAATACCAGAGATATTTCTCTCCAGCTCCGCCGGGCGAAATTACTGGAATTAATAAAGAATCTTGCCGATGTAGTAGAGAAATCCAACAGGATATTAACGCAGATGGATGAAAGATTACTTCGCGGCAGCGAAAGTTTTGAACGCAGCATGATTGAACTTCAGCAGAGCCTTCATAATGTAAATGCCGCCTCCCGGATGATCAGCGAAGATCCTTCTGTTCTGCTGCGAGGCGCCAAACCCAAAAACAGCCCCGATAAGAAATTGGAGCACTGATGAAACGGAAA
>JBAPTX010000590.1:0-1854 GCA_049282375.1 Calditrichia bacterium | reverse complement strand
AGCAGACGGAAGCTTTAAAATCTGCCGGCACCGGTCTGGGTTTGTCCATTTGCAAAGAAATCATAAATCTGCATGGCGGTGAAATCTGGGTGGAAAGTCAAATGAACAAAGGCAGCCATTTTTTCTTTACCCTTCCCATAGAACCCACCATTGATAAAATGATGAAGTAAAAAGGATGAAGTACTGCCATTTTCTGAGGTTGTATTAGGCGGTAATTATTTTTACTTTCTGCAACGTCAGCTTTAATGGTTGAAAAAACATGCCCCCTAAAAAACAGAAAAAATCCGAAACCACCCCGTTAATGGAGCAGTATCTGGCCATTAAGGCACAGTATCAGGAGATGATCCTGCTTTACCGCATGGGGGATTTTTATGAAACCTTTTACCAGGATGCGCAGATCATCAGCCGGGTACTGGGCATCGCGTTAACCAAGCGGGCGCACGGCAAATCTGCTGAAGTGCCGCTGGCCGGTTTCCCCTATCATGCTCTGGATGCCTATCTTCCCAAACTGATTGATGCCGGCCATAAGGTGGCTATTTGCGAGCAGGTGGAAGATCCCAAAAAAGCAAAAACGGTGGTGAAGCGGGAAGTTATTGAAGTGGTAACCCCCGGCACCACCCTTTCCGATAAAGTCCTGAATCAAAAAAGCAACAATTTTCTGGCCTGCGTTTTTCTGAATGATTCCCGCTGCGGGATCAGTTATTGTGATATTTCCACCGGTGAATTCTATTTGAGCGAAGTTTCAGCAGAACGCATGCTGGACTATTTTCAGCAGATCAATCCCCGCGAAATTCTGGTGGCCTCAGCGCAGCACAGCGATTTGACCCGCCTGTTTCAGGGTCGTCTCAGCGGGCTGATCAGCAAAATGGATGACTGGGTTTTTACCCGAACTTATGCCTACGAAACACTGAGAGATCATTTTAAAACACCTAATTTAAAGGGTTACGGGATTGAAGAACTGCAATTCGGGGTGATTGCCGCCGGTGTTGTTCTGCATTATGTTAAGGAAAACTACCAGAGTAAAATTTCGCACCTGACCCGCATTGTTCATCTTGCGCTGGAAGACTATATGGTGCTGGACGCCACTACCCGCCGCAACCTGGAAATTACCAGCAGTTTTTTCGGCCGGAATAACGAAGGCACTCTTATTTCCATCCTGGATAAAACTGTAACGGCCATGGGCGGCCGGATGCTGAAGCGGTGGATTACCCATCCCCTGATCCGGTTGCCGCTGATTAATGAACGTTTGCAAATGGTGGAAGCGGTTTATAAGCAGGATGATCTGCGGCTGGAATTGCGCCGGCTGCTGGGGCAACTTTCCGATTTGGAAAGGCTTCTTAGCCGGGTATCCACCGGGAGAGCCACTCCCCGCGACTTGATCGCACTGAAAAATTCCGCTGCTCTAATCCAACCTGTTGCCCAATTACTGCAGGAACAGCCTGACCGGGTGCTGCACTATTTCTGCCGCGAATTGCAGTTAATGGGTGATCTGGTGGACCTGATAAAACGCTCCATAGTGGATGATCCCCCCTTAAATCTGAAAGAAGGAAATATTATCAGGGAGGGGTATAATAGAGAGCTGGATGAGCTCCGCACCATCAGCCGCGATGGCAAAAGCTGGCTGACCCGCTTACAGAAAGACGAGCGGGAACGCTGTGGCATCAGTACTTTAAAACTGGGTTTCAACAGGGTTTTCGGCTATTATTTTGAAGTTACCAAAGCGCATCAGGAAAAAGTACCGGATTATTTTATCCGGAAACAGACACTGGTCAATGCCGAACGGTATATCACCCCGGAATTGAAGGAATATGAAGAGAAAATTCTGGGCGCCGAAGAAAAGATCATCCAACTTGA
>JBAPTX010000589.1:0-2862 GCA_049282375.1 Calditrichia bacterium | reverse complement strand
CCTGAAACTAAAAATCCTTGAGAAGGAATTGAATAAGTACGAATAACTAATCTAAAAAGATCCATCCACAAGCCAAGGAGAGCCATTCTAGAAAAAATTTATCCGTCTGAGTATCTGCCGCCCCATTCGTCTTAAATTGCACTCTATCTGCTTCATTCCTGAAATTCCGATTTCTTTTTTTCCAATCTTGACTTTTTTGTATAAACACCTTAGATTTGGACCGCGATTTTAAAATGAGAAGGAAAAAAATGGCTGATACGCAAAATCAGAAAAACGATCAGGAAATGCTGGAACAACTGGCCAAAAGCGAATATAAATACGGCTGGCATACCGACATTGACATGGACATGGCCCCGAAAGGCCTGAATGAAGATACCATCCGCTTTATCTCCGCAAAAAAGGAAGAACCGGAGTTCATGCTGCAGTGGCGCCTGCGCGCCTTCCAACGCTGGCAGAAAAAACAGGCGCCGCAGTGGGCGTTTCTGAAAATTCCGCCCATCAATTATCAGGATGCTATTTATTATGCAGCCCCCAAACAGAAAGCCAGTTTGGAAAGTATGGATGAGGTGGACCCCAAGCTGATTGATACGTTCAACAAACTGGGCATTCCCCTGGAAGAGCAGAAACGGCTGGCCGGTGTTGCGGTGGATGCAGTAATGGACAGCGTTTCCGTGGCAACCACTTTCAAAAAGGAGCTGGAGCAACTGGGCATTGTTTTCTGCTCCATGTCCGAAGCCATCAAAAATCATCCCGGACTGGTAAAAAAATATCTGGGCTCGGTGGTGCCGCAGGGGGACAACTATTTTGCCGCACTTAATTCCGCCGTGTTCAGCGACGGTTCCTTTGTGTATGTGCCCAAAGGGGTGCGCTGCCCCATGGAGCTGTCCACTTATTTCCGCATTAATGCCCAGAACACCGGCCAGTTCGAGCGCACCCTGATAATTGCCGAAGAAGGTGCTTACGTCAGTTATCTGGAAGGCTGCACCGCGCCTATGCGGGATGAAAATCAGCTTCACGCCGCCGTGGTGGAACTGATTGCCCACAAAGATGCGGAGATCAAGTATTCCACTGTGCAGAACTGGTATCCCGGAGACAAGGAAGGAAAAGGCGGTATTTACAATTTCGTGACCAAGCGCGGACTGTGCGAGGGCGAGAATTCCAAAATTTCCTGGACGCAGGTGGAAACCGGCTCGGCCATTACCTGGAAATACCCGAGCTGTGTGCTGATGGGCGACAATTCCGAAGGCGAATTCTATTCAGTGGCTCTGACCAACAATTTTCAGCAGGCGGACACCGGCACCAAGATGGTTCACGTGGGCAAAAACACCCGCAGCCGTATCATCTCCAAAGGGATTTCCGCCGGGAAAAGCAACAACTCCTACCGCGGACTGGTAAAAGTGCATAAAGGCGCCAGAAACGCCCGCAACTTTTCCCAGTGCGACTCCCTGCTGCTGGGGGATAAATGCGGCGCCCACACCTTCCCCTACCTGGAAATTCAGGACAACAGCGCCCGTGTCGAGCACGAGGCCACCACGTCCAAAATCGGGGAAGACCAGATTTTCTACCTCAAGCAGCGCGGCATCGACGAAGAAGACGCTATTGCACTGATCGTAAACGGCTACTGTAAAGAAGTCTTCCGCGAATTGCCCATGGAATTTGCGGTGGAAGCGCAGAAACTGCTGGAAATCAGTCTGGAAGGCAGTGTGGGATAAAAACAGGAATTAAGGGTATTCGCTTAAAAAATGTAATTCAACGAGAAATAAAAAGGAAAAGAGTACATCCATATGCTGAAGATTAAAGATTTACGGGTTGCAGTGGAAGGCAACGAAATTTTAAAAGGAATCGATCTGGAAGTAAAAGGCGGAGAAATTCACGCCATTATGGGGCCGAACGGCTCCGGCAAAAGCACCCTGGCCAATGTACTGGCCGGAAAAGAAGAGTACGAAGTGCTGGGCGGAGAGGTCTGGTTTCAGGGGAAAAACCTGCTGGAGATGGATCCGGACGAACGCGCCCGCGAAGGCGTTTTTCTGGCCTTTCAGTATCCGGTGGAAATCCCCGGAGTCAGCATGGCCAATTTCCTGCGCACATCGGTGAATGAAATCCGCAAACATCACGGACAGGAGAACCTGAACACCCGTGATTTCCTGGCCCTTGCCCGCGAAAAAATGAAGCTGGTGGAAATGGATGAAAAATTCCTGAGCCGTTCGGTAAATGAAGGATTTTCCGGCGGTGAAAAGAAGCGCAACGAAATTTTCCAGCTCGCCATGCTGGACCCCAAACTGGCCATTCTGGATGAAACCGATTCCGGACTGGATATCGATGCCCTGAAAATTGTGGCCTCCGGCGTAAACCGCTGGAGCAGCGCCGAAAATGGCGTCATTGTGGTGACCCATTACCAGCGGCTGCTCAACTATATTGTCCCGGATTATGTGCACGTCCTGCTGAACGGCCGCATTATCGAATCCGGCGGTAAGGAAATGGCTTTGAAGCTGGAGGAACACGGTTACGAATGGGCGCGGCAGGAAAACCCGGTGGACGGGTAGGTTGAAAGTATGGGTATAGGGTATAGAGAATGGAGTCAGCGACTTTAAACTCATTCATGCAGGATCAATAGAAAATTGAAAAGGAGCCCGCGAAGGCAGATTGGAAAATCGTTTTCCGCTGAAGGCTCACAGAATAAACGGAGATAACACATTTGGAACAGTCAACTGCCAAACATCAGTTTCTGGAAAAACTTAAAAAATTCGAAGCCGGATTGAACGGATTTAAAAAACTGCCTTTTCAGGAGATCCGCAAGCAGGCCATAGAACAATTTTCCCAACTGGACTTCCCTTCACCTGCGCGGGAGGAATGGAAATACAC
>JBAPTX010000588.1:0-4060 GCA_049282375.1 Calditrichia bacterium | reverse complement strand
TTCTTTATGCTTATTTAATTAATAGTAATATTCAAATTTAATTAATATTAGTTGATTCATTGAAAAAAAGAATTTATAATTTACCACTTCATCACCGGATGTTAAATCATCTGGCCCCCCTTGGGTTGCGATCCAAGGGGATTTTTATTTATTATGACCAAAACAATATTTCTAATCGACGGATTTAATTTATATCACTCCATATTAGAAGCCACCCACCAAAAAAAGGGGGGTTCATGTAAATGGTTGGATATAAAATCCCTTTGCGCATCATATCTTCATCTTATTGGGAATAAATCCTATATTGAAGATATTTTCTATTTTTCGGCTTTTGCTTACCATTTAGCTGATAAATATCCCCATAAGATAAAAAACCACAAAATTTTTGTTAAAGCATTAAAATCAACAGGTATCAAACCTGTGATGGGTCGATTCAAACGAAAAATAATTTTGTGTCCTAAATGTAAGTCGTTAATTCGAAAGCATGAAGAAAAAGAAACGGATGTAGCAATTGCAGTAAAATTGATAGAATTAGGTCATCTTGATCTTTGTGACACAATAGCCTTAGTATCCGGGGATACTGACCTTGTTCCTGCGGTAAAAACCTTTAAAAACCTTTTTCCCCAAAAAGAGATATTTTTTATTTTTCCATTTAAACGAAAAAACGAAGATTTGGAAAGTGTAAGTCAAAATAGATCTTTCTCAATTTCTCTTAAGCAGTATAGAAGACATCAATTTCCCAATCCTATTGTATTACCTAATGATAAAAAAATCCATAAACCGGTTAATTGGTAGTTCTTGGAAAAAATTTATTTAAAGAATTCCGAGTTGATAATTTACCAATTCAATTTGTGATAATTTTGTTATGAAACCGGCATGAAATATTCCGGTAAAAGCCATATCTTGGGAGCAAAATTATTTATGGAGGATGAAATGAAAAATATGATGATTTATGCCGCCGCCCTGGTTCTGCTGGGATTATTTATTTCCGGTTTAATGCCGGAACGGCTCAGCGGCTCCGGCGGGGACGAAAAAAAACAGGAAAGTGTAAACTCGATGCAGTGCGATGGGGGAACGGTAATGAAAAATGATCAAAACTGGAAAGAAGAATTATCCGCAGAACAGTATCGGGTTCTTCGGGAAAAAGGAACTGAAATGCCCTTTCATAATAAATACTATAATTTTAAAGGTGAAGGCGTTTATGTCTGTGCCGGATGCGGACAGGTTCTGTTTTCTTCGGATACCAAATACAATTCAGGTTCCGGCTGGCCCAGTTTCTATCAGCCGGTGGATCAGAGCAAAGTAGAGCTTGAAGAAGATAATTCTTTGTTCATGAAAAGGACGGAAGTGGTTTGTTCCAACTGCGGTGGGCATCTGGGGCATGTTTTTGACGACGGCCCTCAGCCGACCGGTCTGCGCTATTGTATTAACTCGGCAGCTCTGGATTTCAGTCCCAAAGAGGAAAATGAAAAATAAAGTCTGGAGAATCAGAATGGTGCTTTTTCTGATTCTGATTTTATCTTTTCTGTGGCAAATGTGGCAGGGCCGCTGCCCGGTTCCCTGAGCCGGCAGGGTGCCTGCCATTATTTTTTAAATTGATCTCATCTTCATTTTGAAAATGGTTTTTTCCGCTGTTCCATCCCCTTTCCTTTTCCTTTAAATTTTAAATTTGCCGGTAATTTTCCCATGCCGTCTTATTTAAGGCCGCCGGAAAAAGGTTTCAACTTCCATTAAAACCTTTTATTTTACATTGTTTGGATTTTGGATTTGCCGGTTCAACTTTGGCGGGCCGCGCATTCCATTCGCCTATCATTCAACTTATCAGGGGGAACGAATAATGCAAAAATTTACCTTTCTTTTTTTGATGTTACTGCCTGCAATTCAATACCTCGCTGCACAACCTGCAAATGATATTCCTAAAGATAATTCCTTAATTCGTGAATTTGAATCCCGGCATTTTGCCGCTCGGACGGCATTTCTGGATAAGCAGCCAACCCAAAATCAAAGCCAGTATGATGTCCGGTTTTATGACCTGCAGCTTGAACTTTTTCCGGAATTTGAGTTGCTGAAAGGCCGGGTTACGATCACCGGGCAAAGTCTGATTACCGGATTAACACAGGTGGAGCTGGATCTTTACAGTCCCATGACGGTGGATTCGGTTTTGGCTGCAGGGCAGCCGCTTGCTTTTACTCACGACGGGCTGCTGTTAACGGTTACATTGCCGGCGCCGGCCGCATTAAACAGTCTGTTTTCATTTACCGTAGTCTATCAGGGAAATCCTGAAACCGCTTACCTGGGTTCCTGGTTCTGGGACGAGCATCAGGGTGAATCCATCATCTGGTCACTGAGTGAACCCTTCGGCGCACCCGGCTGGTGGCCCTGCAAAGATGATCCTGCCGATAAGGCTGATTCTGTTTTTATGGAAGTCATTCTGCCGGACAGTTTGCTGACGGTATCTAACGGGCTGCTGAAATCAGAGCAGAGCCTGACGGGGGGCCGCAAAAGCTACCGCTGGGAAACCCGCTATCCCGTCAGCACTTATCTGGTGGCATTAACGGCCACTAACTTCAGCCAGTTTCAGGACTGGTATATCAGCACCGGCGGCGATTCGATGCCGGTGGATTTTTACGTCTATCCTGAACATCTCAATGCCGCCATTGAAGATTTTAATGTTACTGTCCCAATGATGAATTTTTTTGCCACTGTTTTTGGCGAATACCCTTTTTTGCAGGAGAAATACGGACTGGTGGAATTCCCCTGGGGCGGGGCCATGGAGCATCAGACCATTACTTCCTACGGGTCCGGCTTGATTACAGGCAACCACTATTATGATTACATCAACGTCCACGAACTTGCCCATCAATGGTTCGGTGATGCCATTACCATGCGGAGCTGGTCCCATATCTGGCTGAACGAAGGCTTTGCTTCCTATGCGGAAGCACTATGGCAGGAGCACCTTGCGGGGGCATCCGCATATCAGGCATATATGGCCCAGCTTGATCCGGGCAGTTTCACCGGGAGTGTTTATGTGGCGGATACCACGGATATCAATGCGCTGTTTGGCCAGACGGTCTATTATAAAGGCGCCTGGGTGCTGCACATGCTTCGGGGGGTGTTGGGAGATGCAGACTTTTTCAATGCCCTGCAGACCTATGCCAACAGCCCGGCTCTGCAGTATGGAACCGCTGTTACGGAAGATTTCCGTCAAATTTGCGAAACGGTTTCCGGTTACGATCTTTCCTGGTTTTTTGACCAGTGGATTTACCGCGAAGGCCGACCTCATTATGTGTTTAACTGGGAAGTAAGCGGAAATCAGGCGCCATTTACCACAACTCTAACCTTACATCAATTGGGCGGTCTGTATAAAATGCCGCTGCAAATCCGCCTTTCAGGAGCAGGCAATAATTCTGTTTTTACTGTGTGGGACAGTCTTGAAGTGCAGCAGTTTCAGTTTACCACCAGTTTCGAACCTGCTTTGTTGGAGGTTGATCCGGAGCAGTGGGTGCTGAAAGTCCTGCTGCCGGGGGATGTTTATCAGGTATCGGGAAGCATTCTGGATGCGGCCGACTCCAGCGGGGTTTCCGGGTCAGAAATATACTGGGAAGGTCCCTACGATCCGCTGACCGCCATCCCATATGATTTCGGTTTCGATACGACCGATGCGGCCGGTAATTTTCAGCTTTCCCTTGCAACCGGCGGATATGCCTTAATCGGATTTAAAGACGGTTTTCTGATCAGCAATCCAATATTCACCGAGATTGATGACGATACTTCCGGCCTGGAGTTGTTTCTCTCTGAACCGCAGGTAACTCTGGCGCCGGACAGTTTTATGGTGACTCTGCCGCAGGGACAAATCTGGGAAAATGAAGTTACCGGCATTAATGCGGGAAGCGGCCCGGCGCTGGTGCAGCCGGTTGTGGGAGATTATCCGGCACTCCTTCAAAAACGGCTGCTGCAAAATATGACCAGCAGTATGATTCCCTGGCAGACGTTAAAAAAGCAGACGGGATCGTCATCTTCAGCGGCTAAATCCCCGTCCGGATGGCAGCATATTTTCCGG
>JBAPTX010000587.1:0-6841 GCA_049282375.1 Calditrichia bacterium | reverse complement strand
ATGCTGATATGCGGCGTCTAAATCCATGGATATACTTCGCTTTTCACAGTGCAAAATAACGGCAAAGCCGGAGTGAAGTTGCAGCCGGTTTATTTTAACTCTGCCGGATGAAGGCAGCGGTGCAGATGATTCCCGCTGACCTGAAAAAGCGGCGGGCTTTCCGCTTTGCATTCCTCCGTTGCCAGCGGGCAGCGGGGATGAAACTTACAGCCGGCGGGGTAATGGGCAGGGGAGGGTACCTGGCCGGGAATTACAGTCAGTTCGCCGCGCCGGGCATTCAGGCGCGGTGCCGTTTTCAGCAAAAGCTGGGTGTAGGGGTGAACCGGATGGGAAAAAATTCGGGAAGCTGATGCTTTTTCCACCATTTCGCCGGCATACATCACCAGCACTTCGTCGCAGATTTCGGCAATTAAACCCAGATCATGGCTCACAAAAATAACCGCCATCCGGCGCTCCTGCTGCAGGCGCTTCAGCAATGTGATGATCTGTACCTGAATGGTAACATCCAATGCGGTAGTCGGCTCATCGGCAATCAGAATTTCCGGGTTTCCCGCCAGCGCCATGGCAATCATTACCCGCTGCTGCAAACCGCCGGAAAGCTGATGAGGAAAATGACTGTAGCGTACTTCCGGCGAAGGGATGCCCACCTGGCGGAAAAGCTGAAGGGTTTCCTCTTCTGCTTTTTTTACATTATGTCCCATATGATAGCGGAACACCTCCGCCACCTGTTTACCCACCGGAAGTACCGGATTAAGTGCACTGAAGGCTTCCTGAAAAATAAACCCGATTCCCTCCCCGCGCACCCGGCGCAGTTTGTCCGCCGGGAGTTCCCATAAATCCTGCTTTCTGAAAAGCACCTTCCCCTGCTGATACATGATCGGCGGCTGGGGCAGCAGTTTTGTAAGGCTCAGGCAAGTTACTGTTTTTCCCGAACCGCTCTCGCCCACGATACCCAGCACTTTTCCTTTAGGCAGCTCAAAGGAAATGTCGCGGACCAGGGGATGCCGGCCATTTTCAGTCAGAACATCCAGTGAAAGCTGTTCCACCCGAAGGACTGTATTTTCATTTATTACCGGCATAAGAGTTCATTTTAATGATAAAAGAGCAGAAAGAAAAAAGGCGACACAAAAATAAGTGAATCGAAACGATCAAGAAACCCGCCGTGACCGGGGAGCAGGGTAGAGGTATCTTTTACACCGGCATCTCTTTTAAAACGGGATTCAACCAGATCCCCCAACTGGCCGAAAATGCCCACAATCAGGCCGCAAATCCAGAAATACCATTGAGACAAGTGGCCCGCCAGCAGCGGCCCCAGGAGCACAAAAACAAGTACCGCACCCGCTAACCCGAACAGCGCCCCCTCTATGGTTTTATTGGGGCTGGTATTAGGGGCAAACTTGTGCCTTCCCAACAGGCGCCCGCCAAAATAGGCCATTGTATCGCATATCCAGATGGAAATAAACAGGAGAATGATAAAGCGTCCGCCGCTGTAAAGATCACCGGGATGGGTCCATTCAGCAAAATTCTGACGTAGTTTCAACAGGGTTGCCAAAAAAAGTGTAATGTAAATAAAACCGCTGATGGTAAAAACGGTATTGGTGCTGGGCAGCGGCTGGGTGACCCTTAAATGCCGCAGGAAAAATAACAGCAGGGTGATGAGCACTGCCGATAATAACAGATGAATGGGTAAAAAATAAATGGTAATCAGGAAAACAGAAGCCAGAATAACCCCGGCATTCCGGTGCGCAAAGATGGAGCGGTGACTGTAAATCGTGTAAAATTCCCACAGGGCAAATCCGTTAATAACCGTTACCAGAAGCAGAAAGAAATAACCTCCGAAATAGCTGAGCCCCAGTATCAGGGGAATGCCCCAGAATGACATTAATACCCGTATCCATAATTCTTTCACACCAGGCTCCTGTATTTACGGCATTACTTTTAATTGGCTTTCCTGACGGCACAAAATATCTGTAAAAATGGTGAATAAGGCAAATACAAAAGGATTTAAGGAAAGGGAGGTCAGAATGTCTGAAAGTTGCTGAACACCTGGTAAAATTCACCGGAATCTAAATTAAAGCCCACAGCTTATTGCGGGCTCCAAATTGTCAGCCGCCTGAAAGCTGGATTTTCTTTTAACCACTTCTCCGCTTAGCGGCATTGCAGGGGTGAAGTATTAAGTTTTCTCATCATCAATTTCTTGCGTTTGTTCTTCCTCTGCTGCAGCGGCATTTTCGTGATGCACCTGCAAATTGCGAAACCTGGCATACAAACTTTCCAGGAAAACCATAATACTGTCCCATTTCCGTTCTTTCAATAAAGACAGTAAATGATCAAGGTCAGATACGGGCTCCTGAATATCGTAGGTAAGGCAGGTGTCCTTTATATCCTGTAACAGATTATTCAACTGAGTGCGATTCCGCTGTGAAAGGGATCGGATCAGTGTCATAAATGTTACATCAAACTTATTGATATAGGCAACTTTCATTTCCTGAAAGGCCCGATTGGATATAAAAGTGTCCTTTTCATCTGATTCTGCTTCACCTTTGCTGCCTTTCTCCTTTTTCTCCTGATCAGGGGGCAGCAGGGCAAAACGGATTTTCCGCATGATCATTGTGCGGGTGAACGGCTTTGCGATAAAATCATTTGCCCCGGCTTTAATTGCGCGCAGCAGGGTGGCAGAATCAGCACGGGCGGTGACGATGATAACGGGAATATTGCGGAGCAGCTCCATTTTCCGGATCATCTCCAGTGCGCGAAAACCGTCCACTTCCGGCATCATGATATCCAGAAAAATGATATCCGGCAGAAGCTGCAGGGCTTTTGTGACGGCATCAGCGCCATTTACCGCAGTAGATACGTCGAATCCCCGGCTCTCCAGCATGGATTGAAACATCTTGCGGATAAAGGGATCATCATCTACTGCGAGAACTTTTTTGTTTATCCCGATTTTATTTACTTCCACAGTTTAAAAGCTCCCGTGCTGATGGTATCACTATCGGGTAAATCCTTGATTTCTTGATTATAAATAGCGTTCAACAAATTCCTCGCGTTCATAAATGCCCGATTCACAAATCATTTTGTGAACAAAATAGAGCGGGGTTTCTTCAAAATAAAAATTCTCTACTGTTAAATTTTCAGGCGGATCAGCGAATATCTCATTCTCATTCACTGACTGAAAGCGGGTGGGGTAAATTCTTTTTAAAAGGATTTTGTTGGTCTGCGCCGCCACATAAAAGGGCTTGCTCAACTGATGGGAAATGGTGGCGATTGCCGCGGTGCCCGTTTTATTGACAAAGCTGCTCTCGGTAATGCGGTCGGCGCCGGTCAGTACAAAATGTGCCTCCTGCAGGGCCCGGGATACATCTGCATCCGGTATCAGCTTGGTTTTAATTCCGGCCCGCGCCATGCGTGCTGCCAGTTCGCTGCCTTCCATAATAGGGCGGCTCTCCGTGCAGATCAGGCGGAAGCGTTTTTTCATGCGGCGGGCCTGCAGCAAAATCGCTTCTACAATGCTGGAGGCAGAATGTACCAGCACAACATGCTGGTCCATCAGCAGACGGGCCCCGTACTTGCTGATTCGTTCCTGATTTTTTTTATCTTCTTCCCGCAGTTTTTCAATTTCATCCAGGACCGACTGGCGGATTTTATCAATATCCCGTTCTTCCTTCGGAATTTCCTGAATGTAATCCAGCAGATAATGGGCGCGGGTGTAGATCAGTGCCATCAGGGGCTTCCCTCGAACCAGGGCATTTGTCAGTTTTGAAAGCGACTGCAGCAATTCGGTTCGGTTACGGTAAATTCTCCTGTTAATAAATTCCTCAATGATATCTAACGCCTGATTTGCCAGGAAACCGGACCCGTGCACCGAATCCATTTTCAGTTCTTCAACCTGTTTCCGCCAGTATTCGGGATTTTGCTCCTGATTATGCTTGTTTTCTGTCGACATTCTCTTCCACCCATTTTAAGTAATCATTACTGCCATCCATCAGTGGCATGGCAATTATTTCGGGTACTTCATAGGGATGCATTTCTTTTATCCTGTCTTCCAAAGACGTTAATAAACTATGAACAGATTTAATGATCAGCAGCAGTTCCGGTTCTTTCTCCACTTTTTCTTTCCAGCGGTAAATCGAAGTTAAACCCGGGATGATATTACAGCAGGCCGCCAGCTTTTCCTCCACCAGTACTTCACCTATTTTTTCAGCCGTATTCAAATCCGGAACAGTGCAGAAAGCCAATATAAAATCATTTTTCATTTTCGGCATTCCATGTAGAATCTTGATTAAAAATCCATTTATGCCAGCGCCGAATGAATAATCCTGTTTACCAGTTCGGGAAATTCAATGCCGAGGGCGCGAGCTGCTTTGGGGACCAGGCTGGTAGCGGTCATCCCCGGATGTGTATTTACTTCCAGGCAAAAACTTTCCTCCTGCGGCGTCATCCGAAAATCGATGCGGCTGTAATGGCGGCAGCCGATGGCTTTATAAACCTGAAGAGCGAATGCCTGCAGTTCATCCCGGATCCGATCCGGTATTTCAGCCGGAACAACATATTGTGTTTTACCAGGCTGATACTTATTCCGGTAATCATAAAAACCGTCTTTGGGAATGATTTCGACTACCGGAAGCGGCCGGTCATTTAAAACAGTAACAGTCAATTCCCGTCCGGGGATATAAGTTTCCAATAAAACACTGCCGGTATATTGAAAGGCAAGATCAAGTGCGGCAGGAACTTCTTCGCTATTTTGAACAATACTCAGCCCCACTGTGGAGCCCTGATTATTGGGTTTAACCACTGCCGGATAGCCGATTTCTTCTATGAATGATTCCCGCCAGTCATCAGGGGACTGCAGGTTAATCCAATCAGCCGTGGGCACTCCCTGCTGTTGAAAAATAACTTTACTGAGGTGTTTATCCATCCCCAATGCGGAGGCCAGAACCCCGCTTCCGGTATAGGGAATCCCCGCTAAATCCAGCAATGCCGGCAATTGCCCGTTTTCTCCATAGCCGCCATGCAGGGCATTAAAAACAACGTCAACTTTCTCCTTCAATAAAAAATCAATGGTTTTAAAAATATTACGGTTAAGCCTGTCCCGCTGTTTTTCAATATCGGAAGGAGTTACCTGTATAACCTGAGCATTGCCTGAAGTCAAATCTTTTAACTGCTGATCGCCAAAGGCGCAATCAACGGCCAGCACGTTGTGGTTGCTCTGCAGCAGCGCTTTTGAGACCGCCAGTCCGCTGGCTAAGGAAACATCTCTTTCCGCAGAAAGCCCCCCCAGTAAAACCGCAATTTTAGGCACGCGCTCCTCCATCCGGCCCTGTACCGGCTGATTCACCATTAAACTGCAGAGCCTGTTCAACAAAATGTATGATCTTTTCTTTTCCCAGTACTTCGATTACTACCGGCAGGTCCGGTCCGTGCGTTACCCCGGTCAGAGCAACCCGGACGGGCATCCAGAGCTGCTGCTTTTTGTATCCTGTTTCCGTTTGAACCTTTTTCATGATTTGCTGAAAGGCGGCAACATCCATTGTGCTGCTGTTCCGGGCTTCAGTCAGAAAAGCCTGTAAAACTTCTCGGGATTCGTTTTGCCTCAGAATTTCCTGCGCCGCTGTTTCGTTCACCTGCAATTCATCTTCATAAAAAATCCGGGTATGGGAAACAATGTCCTCACCCTTTACCAGATTTTTATGGACGGCTTCCACAATTTTTCGGGTAATCGAACGGTCGGAAATATTAACACCCGCTTTTTGAAGATAAGGCGCTAAAAAATTAAAGCGGCTCTCCGGTTCCATTTCCCTGATATAGTGACTGTTCATCCAGTTTAATTTTTGAATATCGAAAACAGCGCCGGATTTGTTTACCCGCTCCAGAGAAAACTGGTCAATTAAAGCAACCAGATCAAAAAACTCCCGGTCTGTCCCCGAATTCCAGCCTAGCAATGCCACATAATTTAATATGGCCTGCGGGAGGTAACCTTTTGCCAGAAAATCTTCTACAGCCACATCGCCCTGCCGCTTGCTCAATTTGGAGCGGTCGGGATTCAGCAGCAGAGGCAAATGAGCCATTTGGGGCGGTTCCCAGCCAAAGGCACGGTATAACTGCAAATGTTTAGGAACACTGAGCAGCCATTCCTCACCGCGGATAACATGGCTGATTTTCATTAAATGGTCGTCTATCACATTCGCCAGATGATAGGTGGGAAAACCGTCCGATTTTACCAGAATCTGATCGTCCACCTGTTCATTCTGTACGGAAATTTCCCCCCGCACCAGGTCGTGGAAACGCGTTTCCCCCTCCTGTGCCATTTTCAGGCGGATTACAAATGGTGTGTTCTGTGCTTTCTTTTCATCAATTTCTTTTGAAGTAAGATTCCGGCAGGTGCGGTCATACTTTGGCTGTAAATTCTGCGCTTCCTGTTTTCTGCGCATTGCATCCAGATCTTCCGGAGTGCAAAAACAGGGATATGCAAAACCGTTTTCCACCAATTCCGCGGCAAAGCGTTTATAAATATCCCGTCTTTGTTTCTGATAATATGGCTCGTGCGGCCCGCTTTTTTCCGGGCCTTCATCATAATCCAGTCCCATATACTGCAGGGTTTGAATTAAATTTTCGGCAGCCCCTTCAACGAAACGGGTTTGATCTGTATCTTCAATCCGCAGGATAAATTCACCCTGATGATGTCTGGCAAAAAGATAGTTATAAAGTGCAGTTCTGAGGCCGCCCACATGCAGGTAGCCGGTGGGACTGGGGGCAAAACGTGTTCGGACAGGCTGGTTCATCAATAAAACTCCTTCATATTTCAGGAAGCCGAATAGCTGGCTAAGTGAACAAATAATAT
>JBAPTX010000586.1:0-7508 GCA_049282375.1 Calditrichia bacterium | reverse complement strand
ATCATATTCCGGTGAATCCGCTGTTTATTGAATCCCACCGGCTCTCCACCTTTAACCCGCGTGGCACCGATGTGGCGGTGGTGCTGGACCTGATGATCCATGATATCGACCTGATCCTGAGTTTCGTAAAAAGCCCGGTGAAAAGCATCGACTCCAGCGGAGTACCGATTATTTCCACTTCGGAAGACATCGCCAACTGCCGGATTAATTTTGAGAACGGCTGCGTGGCCAATGTGACCGCCAGCCGCATTTCCAACCGGAAGATGCGGAAGATGCGCTTTTTTCAACCCAATGCTTACATTTCTGTTGATTTTATGGAAGGCGCCAGCGAAGTTTATCAGCTCAGCAGTCCGCAGCAGGGTATCAATGGGGATCAGCTATCCATTTCTTTCGGTGTTTTCGGAGAGGGCAGCAACGCCAAAGAAATCCGCTATACCCGCTTCGAAAAAAAGGATATTAACCCGCTTAACCACGAACTGGCTTTATTCATTGAATGCATTCTGAAGGACCGGGCGCCGGCAGTAAGCGGCAGCGAAGCGGTACGGGCACTGCGGGTGGCAAAGGCTATTTTACAGAAGATTGAAGAGCATTCGCAGATCGTACGGCAAAACTGGAAATTTTAAGCTCGGGCTTTAATGCCAAAGATAAAAACATTTTCTGAATCCGGAAGCGGACAACTCAAAAACTCAGGTTACTGTTGATGAATATTAAACAATTTGCTTTCAAATACCGCGGTTATACCCCTCTTCCCCTGCTTATTCCTGCAATTATTTTTGCGCAACCCACCGGATTTTCTTTTCTCATTGGCGGAGTTTTGATGCTGACCGGCGAATTTATCCGCTTCTGGGGTGTGGCATATGCCGGCGGTGAAACCCGCACCCGCAAGGTGGGGGCGTCGCGGCTGGTTTCCAGCGGGCCGTTTGCCTGGGTACGCAATCCGTTGTATCTGGGAAATATTTTTATGTATGTGGGCGCGGCGGTTATCGCCAACTTCTGGATGCCCTGGCTTCCGCTGATTGCGGTGGTTTATTTTGGTGTGCAGTATAGCCTGATTATTCAACTGGAGGAAGAAAAGCTGCGGTCTCTGTTCGGAGAAGAATATGAAGCCTACTGCCGCCGGGTGCCCCGCCTGCTGCCCCTGCTTTCCCCTGCGCCCTCCCCATCGGAAGTTTCTCCCAATCTCCCCAAAGCGCTGCGCGCTGAAAAAAGCACCTTTATTGCCTTTGCCGCAGTGCTCATCCTTTTGCTTATTAGAATGATGATCTGAGTTGTTCGCTGAATGATTTTTTTTCTGAAAATTATTAGATGTTAGTTCGATTTAACAGAATACTGTTTTATCATGGGTCAGGCAAGATCACCATGATAATTTTAGTCACTCTGAGTTGGTTGAAGAGTGGCTAATGAATTACTCAGACCTCGTATGACAAAAATTCAAATCAAATTCACAACCCGTCACTAAACTGAAAAGTTTTACAAAAACAAATTGCGGTTCCGGTAACTGTTTCCGATAATGAACAACAAATTTTTCCTTGTATTGAAAAGCAGGATGGTTCAGTATGCAGATCAGCGAAAAAACAGCTCCCGCTTTATCCATTGAAAATGCTGCGGATTTTATAACCGGATGGCGGCGGGAAGTGCCCCTGCTGAATGGCAGCAGCCGCCAGTACGTAAATTTCGATAATGCCGCCAGTACTCCCGGCTTCCAGCCGGTGCTGGATAAAGTGAATGAATTCATGGAATGGTACAGCAGTATTCACCGCGGTACCGGATTTAAATCCCAGTTGTGTTCGGAAGTTTATGATCAGGCCAGGGAAGTTGTGGCGGAATTTGTCCACGCAGACCCGGCGGAACATGCGGTAATTTTTGTCAAGAACACCACAGAAGCCATTAACAAACTGGCCCATCGTTTCCATTTTAAACCCGATGAAGTGGTGCTGACCAGCCAGATGGAGCACCATTCCAATGATCTGCCCTGGCGGAAGTGCGCCCCTAAAGTTGAGCATGTTGCGGTTTTAGCGGACGGGCAACTGGACCGGGCGGACCTGGTGCAAAGACTGGCAAAATATGAGGGAAAAGTGGCACTGGTGGCGCTGACCGGCGCCGCAAACGTAACCGGCTGGGTGAATGATGTGCATGAAATTGCACAGATTTGTCATGAGCACCATACTCCCCTGCTGGTGGATGCAGCTCAACTGGCGCCTCACCGCCGCATCGATATGAAACCGCTGGACGATCCCGCCCACATTGATTTTCTGGCATTTTCCGCCCATAAAATGTACGCACCCTACGGCAGCGGTGTACTGATTGGCCCTCAAGAATTTTTCAACAATGGCGATCCCGACCATGTAGGCGGCGGAACTGTGACGGTGGTTTCTCTTGAAAAAGCAGTATGGACAGATGCGCCGGAAAAGGAGGAAGCAGGCACTCCCAATACAGTGGGCGTAGTGGCGCTGGCAAAAACGATTCTTCTGCTGCAGGAAATCGGGATGGAGCAGGTTGCCGAACATGAGCGGGTGCTGACCCGCTACGCGCTGGAACAAATGCGGGAAATCCCCGGTCTTACCATTTACGGCAGAACAGATCCTGAAATTACTGAAAACCGGCTGGGAGTGATTGCCTTTAATGTAAATGAAATGCCTCATGCCCAGACTGCTGCCATCCTGAATTATGAAGGCGGCATTGCGGTGCGAAACGGCTGTTTTTGCGCCCATCCCTATATTAAGATTCTGCTGGGGCTATCTGAAGAGGAATCATTACGTCTGGAACAGGAAATGCTGCAGGGGGACCGTTCTAATCTGCCCGGCGCAGTGCGGGCCAGTTTTGGAATATATAATACCACCGAAGAAATAGATCATTTTATTCAGGTTTTGAAACGGGTTGCCGGCAGGGATTATCAGGGTGATTACGAACTGAATCGGGAACGCGGGGAATACCATCCGCGGGGATACAGAATATCTTACAATGATTATTTTCGACTTTAGTTTTTGTTCAAGACAGATAAAAGAACCTGCTTTTTTTGAAAAGGAAATCATACAGCAAATAATCACTGTTTCATCTGTTCGTTAATTATTCTTCAGCTTTCCAGCGCCAGGGTCAGTGCTGTGGTCACTTTCAGAATATCCCGGTTGGCTTTGCGCAGCCGGTCCGCCAAAACCGTGCTCAGGTTCTGGTAAAAGGCGGCGGCGAAAGCATTGGAATCGGCAATTAAGTCCCGGATGGTATCTGCCGGCAACTCCCCTAACTGGCAGTCTGTGGCCGCGGTAACAGTAGCGGAGCGCACTTCACCCTCCCCGCACAGAACCATTTCACCAAAAAAAGTGTAGTCGCTGTCTTTCAGCCGGATCAGCGCTTTATCCAGCAGATTTTCCGCTCCAGCCTCCTTCAGCAGGGTCAGTTTTTTATTCACTGTCACGCTTCCCTGAAAGAGGAAAAAAAGGCTGTCCCCCTGTTCCCCTTCAGTAATTATATTTTCACCGGCCATAAAGGAACGGATTTCCATTTTATTCAGCAGCTTTTCCAGATGAGATTCATCCACATTCTTAAATAAGGCCATGTTTTTCAGAAACTGCAGTCGCTCATTCATCAGGGTTTCCAGTAGATTTATTTTCAACTCAAATTTTATATCTCACTGCTGCGGATTATTTGATCACCAATAGAAAGCTGTCCCGCTCCAGCACGGTATTGTCCGGCGGATTCAACTGCACATCAATTTCACCGGCCTTTTTTAAACTGCGGCCCGACTCCCGGAATTTCCGCTCTATGAATTCATCCAGGTAGGAGTAATCTTCCGACAACACCTGATTCAGCGATAAGGGCTGCTGTTCCTTTACAATACCGATGGGTAGCAGGTTCTTCTGCCGGAAAAAGGTGAGCGCTTCCGCAAAACTTTTGCCCACCAGTTCCCTCGGAACAGGTACCCGCTGCAGCGGTGTTTCCTCTGCTCCCTTCAGCATAGTGGCAAAGGACTGCGGCACGCCCGGCATGGTAACCATTTTCCCCATCAGCACCCCGGAAAAAGCATCGCTGATCAGGTAATCATCCACCTGCGCTTTTTTCAGGTAAGCTTCATTTTCATGATCCAGAATATGGGCATACACTTTAATTTTGGGCTGGATGGCTTTCACCGAAAAAGCAGTAAGGATTGTTTTCTCATCATTGCGGGCGCTCATCCCGCGGCTGGCATCGGGTATAATCAGCACTGCCCGCGCCTTGCTGATATTGGCGCGATTCAGGATTTCCTCCTGCGCAAAATCCCCACGCACAAATTCCAGCGGATAATCCTGAAACTTAAAAAGAATGTTCTGAATCTGGTCCTCCGGCAACTGGTTGATCAGCACCAGCGGTGGCGGATTGCTGTTCTGAAAAATATTCTGCAGAATATGATGAGCAGTATGATTCCAGCCGCAGAGAATGATGTGCTGACGGGCGGTAACCTGTTTCAAACCGCGCTCCTCCTTCAGTTTTTGCGCAACAAATATGGATGAAATTGTGGCCGTGAACATGGAAACCAGCGCCACGCCGGCAAAGATAATAAGGACTCCCAGGAAACGCCCGGCGCCGGTTACCGGCACAATATCCCCATACCCCACTGTGGTCATACTCACCAGCACCCACCAGACGCTGCCGGTAAATGAATCCAGCGCCGGATTCGCCCTGGCTTCAACAAAAGAAATAACCAGCGCTCCGCAAACGGTTACCAGTGTAATCAGCCCCATCAGTGTCAGCAGGCGGTAGCGACGGAAATAACCGGAAAGGCTGGCTAAGTTCAATGAAATGGTTCTCCCCGATCCCTTAACATAATTCTGTAAATCATCAGATGAATCCTATGAAAAACTTTATCATACTGCGGTGACAGCAGCTGCTATATCTGAATTTATTCTTTATCAACAGAAAAAACAAACCAGACCACAGATTTATTATTTGCGTCAGCCCCTTTTCGGGGCGATGAAAAGATAATTCATTGATGATGGGAATAGGCTTTTTTCAAATCTGCCATAGGGTGTAGATTTTTAATATTGATATAATGGCACAGATAGCCGCCTTTCCGGGCAATTTTTGAACCAAAATCTCGTTTAGGCGCCGCATCGACTTCCCCTGCAGTAGCAAATCCGCAAAGGTAAGCTGTTGTTCCGGCGTTAATTTCACTTGCACTGCCGGAATTAACGTCAATAATGATCTGAATATAAAAACGCGGTTTTCGTTTGCGGGCATAATCTTCCCTGACCAGCAAATTCAATTTTTCAGAAAACGGAAAAGAGGAGGCCTTTATTTCTATATCCCCGAAGTCAGCTTCTCCACGGTTTTTACCTACCCGATGTTTATGCCAGTTACCGTAAAAATAGTCAGCAAATACAAATTCTCCCAGATGTCCGGTTAAGGTGTCAATTTTTGAGGCAATTGTCCGAAACACCCGGGTAGCGGGAATGAGCCGGTCTGCCTCATCCAGCATTTCCTGGGTAATCTTTACGGTAGGGTATTTTGATTCGCTCATTTATTCCTTATAAAACAGCACAATCCGGTTGGAGTTGGTTCCCTTGCGGTTATTCCGGATGCCCCAGATGTTGGATGTTTTTGTGAAGGTCTGTTGGTTGATAACGATTCCTTCACAGTGAAAACCGGCCTCGACGCCCAGCGGCACCACCGATTCATCCAGTTTAATTTTTCCGTTCCGGACTTCCCCCACTTCGAAAGTAACCCAGCCCCCGCTGCGGGTTATGCGGTACAATTCTTTGAAAACCGCAGCCATTACCCTGCGCCAGTCTTCGAGAGTTGATGATATGGTAATTTTCTCTTCAACTGCTTTTACTTCAATATTGTTGAACCAGCAGCGCAGCCAGTTGTCATCCGCATACTGCACCACATTGAGGAAAGGCGGGGAGGTCACTGTTAACTGCACTGCACTATCAGCGATATCGCCGGTATTCCGGGCATCCTTTGTCAGAAAAACGGCGTGTTTACCGGCTTCGGCCAGTTGCTGCCGCTGTGCCTGCGAAATGCCGCGCAGCAGCGATCCCGATTTTTTTAAAATCAGCGCTCGTGTATTGCGGTAGGGGCAGACCTGATTGCGTTTTTCATTTATTTTGCGCTGATTCTGCGGCGAAACGGCCTGGTTGGGCGGCAGGGTATAAACCGAAAAAAATCCCGGGGAATGGCCGGTCAGCCGGTTGGTGGCAACCATCCGGATCCAACTGTCCACCGCATCTTCCCGCCCGCTTTCCCGGCGGGCGTTCAGATATCTCTTCAGCGACAAAATTTCCGCTTCGGTTTGCGGATGGTAAAACATGGATAAATCGATCTCCGCCCGGGTTGCGGAATCAAAGGGAATTTTTTTCAGCCTTTGTTCTATTTCTAAAAGGGTTGGAATAAAAAGCCTCGGCGCAGCCAGAATTTTCGCCAGCGGATTGATGTCATTGGATATCACATTCCGGTTCAGCAGGGCGGCTTCCACAATAGTGGTTCCCCTGCCGCTGAAAGGGTCGTAAACCACTTCTTTTTCCCGGGTGAGAAGCTCAATAAAAAAGCGGGGAAGCTGCGCTTTAAAGCAGGCGCGGTAGGCAATTTCGTGCAGTGAAGAGGCCTGGCGCTGCCGGGCAGTCCAGAATTCGTTAATGTATTTGGGATATTGTTTACCGCCGATTTCAATTGTTTCGACAGTTGTCTGCCGCTCAGTTCCGGCAAACAACTGCTGCTGCGGATTCAAGGAAAAGCTTTCAAGATGTTGTTTTAAAGCCATCCGCTTAACTAAAGGATATACGGTCATTAAGAAGTACTTTCCGGAATTAAAATTGTGACCTCAGGGGGTCGGATAGCTGCCGCTGATTTTCATAATCCAGCCGTGCAGGCGGTGAATAAAAGCGCTGTCCGGCAAAAACATGTAAGGGCATAATCCGACAATCAGCCGGCGGGAGGGTGCTTCTAAAATTTCTCTGGTGTGGGAATCCAGCATTTCATATCCCTTTTTATTCAAAATCCAAATCAGATTAATGCCGGCTTCCAGACAATCAGCAACCGCCGCCGGCATCTGATCCGGTGCTGTGGTTATCAGCGCGGCAGAAACACCCGGGCTGATTTCAGCAGCCGAGGCAAAACAGGATTGCCCGGCAATGGTCATTGTAAAAGGATTTACCGGAACAGCTTCGTAGCCCCGGTTCCGGAATTCAGTGAACAACTGGCGGGTAAAGTCTTTTTCTTCCCGGGAAACACCAACAAAAGCAAAACGGCGAACTGCCATAAACTCTTCAACATGGGACAGGTTGTTTTTCACGCTTTCTCCTGATTTTAACCGGAATGTAATAAAAAGAACGGACAATTGATAAACACCTTTTTTCCTTTGGCACAGCGGTGCCGGAAATGAACAGTCATACAGCGCCCCCAGCACTCGCATAAACGAGTTGCCCCCGGGTAACTGAATTTTCTGTTTACTCTAAATTAATATTATGGATAAAGGACATTTTACCACGATAGGTGCTTTCTTTTTTAACCCTTCATTTTTTACCCGGTTTTCTGGC
>JBAPTX010000585.1:0-2352 GCA_049282375.1 Calditrichia bacterium | reverse complement strand
GCTGTCTTTCTGAATTTTTTCCAGGTAATCTTCATAACCCACATAATCCGCACCGGCACGTTTGGCTTCTTCCGCTTTTTCGCCTTTGGCGATTACCAGTACACGCACGGTTTTTCCCAGTCCATGCGGCAGGGTCACAGTACCGCGAACGGCCTGCTCTGCCCGGCGGGGGTCCACACCGAGGCGCACGGCAATTTCCACCGACTCATCAAATTTGGCGGAGGCGGTCTTTTTCAGCAGGTTAACCGCTTCATCCAGCGAATACTCCCGCTTCTCGATCATTTCTATAATTTGCTGATATCTCTTACTACGCTTTTTCATTGATATCCTCATTCCAATTATTCAACTTCTATACCCATACTTCTGGCAGTGCCTTCGATAATTCGCATTGCCGCCTCCAGGCTGGCTGCGTTCAAATCTTCCATTTTGGTTTTGGCAATTTCTTCAACCTGCTGCCGGCTTACTTTTCCGACTTTGGTTAAATTCGGAACACCTGACCCCTTATCCAGCCCGGCACTTTTTAACAACAGGGTGGCAGCAGGGGGTGTTTTGGTAATAAAACTGAAAGACCGGTCGCCGTAAACTGTGATTACCACCGGGATGATATACCCCGATTTCTCCTGTGTACGGGCATTAAAAGCTTTGCAGAATTCCATAATATTAACCCCATGCTGCCCGAGTGCGGGGCCGACAGGCGGCGACGGATTTGCTTGGCCAGCCGGAATTTGCAGTTTAATGTATGCTGCTATCTTTTTTGCCATAGTAGATTCCTACCTCTATTTCTCTGTTTCAACTTGCAAGAAGTCTAACTCCACCGGAGTTGCACGTCCGAAAATGCTTACGGAAACTTTCACCTTTTTCTTTTCTTCATTTACTTCTTCAATAATTCCGGTAAAGTCTGCAAAAGGACCGTCGATTACCCGGATGGCATCTCCCACCCGAAACGGGATTTCGATACGCTCAACCTCGGTATCCTTCTTTTCCACACGTCTGAGAATGGTTTCAATTTCTTCAGGCTTAACTTCTGTGGGATTATTCCTGGGGCCTACAAAGCTGATCACACCCGGTGTTTCCTGCACCAGATGTTTTGTGCGGGAATTCAGATCCATTTCCACTAATACATATCCCGGAAAAAAGACCCTGTTTTTCAGACGCTTTTTACCATCACGCATTTCCATTACCGGTTCGGAGGGAACAATAATCTTCCCGAATTCTTCCTCCAGGTTTTTAAAGGAAATTTCGTTTTCCAGGTGTGCCTTAACTTTGGTTTCCTGGCCGGAATAAACCCGCAATGTAAACCATTTCTTATCCACAGAACTTGCAACCTTCCTTATTTAATAAAGGATATTTACAACTTTAGATACAATTGTATCGGTGAAGAAAATGAATAAGGTAAAGAGGGCGGAAATGACCACAACCACCACAGTCGAATTAATCAGTTGTTCCCGTTCCGGCCATACAACTTTTTTCATCTCTACCTGAACATCATCCAAAAACTGTTTTGCTTTTTTAAACATTTTATTCCACCCGATTTTTCGGCATAAAAAAACCCATCAATTGGCTAATTAGCAGGCCTGGAGGGACTCGAACCCCCAACCCCCGGTTTTGGAGACCGGTGCTCTGGCCAATTGAGCTACAGGCCTAATCCAATTAACGAGTTTTTACCTCGTTTCCTTATGTGGTGTATGCTTGTCGCAGAACCGGCAGTATTTCTTATATTCTACCCGTTGGGGATGAAGCCGTTTATTTTTGGTCTTCGTATAATTCCGGTGCTTACAGACAGTGCATTCCAGGATAATGTTATCGCGCACTTTTTAACTCCTGCTTTAGCGATAATAAATTATTCGATTACTTCCGTCACAACGCCAGCGCCAACAGTGCGGCCGCCTTCGCGAATTGCGAATCGCAGTTCCTGCTCCAGAGCAATGGGTTTTAACAGCTCAACTCTCATATCCACATTATCGCCGGGCATAATCATTTCCACGCCTTCCGGCAACTGAATACTGCCGGTTACATCCGTTGTACGGAAATAGAACTGCGGACGGTAGTTGTTGAAGAAAGGCGTATGACGTCCACCTTCTTCTTTTTTTAGCACGTAAACCTGGGCTTTAAATTTGGTATGCGGGGTAATGGAACCGGGTTTTGCCAATACCTGGCCCCGCTCCAGTTCTTCCTTATCCACACCGCGCAACAACAGACCTACGTTATCCCCGGCCATTCCTTCATCCAGCAGCTTGCGAAACATTTCCACGCCGGTGACCACAGTTTTGCGGTGAGCGCCCATACCGATTAATTCCACTTCTTCGCCCACTTTCACCTTTCCGCGTTCGATACGGCCGGTTCCCACTGTTC
>JBAPTX010000584.1:0-16194 GCA_049282375.1 Calditrichia bacterium | reverse complement strand
GCAAATTGAGACGGGCTGCTACGGTGCTGTCCTCAGGAAAAGGAGACAAACGGCTGATCAGGGTGTTTTCTTCTTTCTGAAAAGCAGTCAGATACATGCCCGGATAATCCCACAGATCGGCCTCGGTAACCGCCAGCCAGGGTCCCTGCTGTATCTGGAGAAGCAGCGGCATGGCAAGCAAGGGCGCATTTACGGCAATCTCCCGGAGGGGTCCAATTTGATAATTTCCTTCATAAGGAGTTTGAAACTGCTTCCGAGGCAGCGCGTAGGCAGTGGCCGGATTTAAGCGGATATAACTTTCTTCCTGTTGTATGACTATCCGGGAAAAACCAGTCTGCCGGGGTATTTCCCAGCGGAATGCTGCCGCATCATTGTAAACCCGGAAAATTAAAGCGAATTCGCGCTGCGGCGGCTCTGCTTCTTTTAACTTCAGGGTCAATTCCCTGCAGTTATCCCGCAGGATTCTATTTTGGCCAAATACCGGTTCAATAGTTTGATCAATACTTTCATAAACTGTATCGGTAATTGTTAAGCCGGGTCCGATTTCAGCCGCATTTTTCAACAGCAGCCGCAGTGGGGAAAACTGCACAACTTCCTGTCCTTTAAATAAAACCCGGTAGGCGGGATAATCTCCCTGCGGCAAGGGGTCAGAAAATTGCTGAATTTCAATTTCGACGCGAATATTGCCGTCAGGAGAACTCACCCTGAAAACTTCCGCGGCAGAAATTGACATGCTGCCATAGATTAGTATGAAAACTACAGGGAACCAGCGGATCATAAAATTTTTCCTGCTTTGCCGTTAGATTTAATTACATCAATACGGATGATCGGATGACCAGTAATATGCCCAGACCCACAATGATAACTGCGCCAAGCACCGGCAAAATCTGCATATAGCGGGAGTCCATGCGGTTCTTCAACAAATGAGAGGCTTTAATCATAACAATTCCAATGGTCACCAGCACCGCCGCCAGCCCCAGACTGAACACCGAAATAATGGTAATGCCCAATACCACCCGCTGCAGCGAGATTGCCAGCAGCAAAATAACCAGCGCTTTAGGGCAGGGAACAATTCCCCCCGAAATTCCCAGCATAATGTTACTCCGGACAGATAATCCGGGGTCATAATGATGATGATGGTGATGATGGCTGCCGTTATCATGATGGTGGTGATGAGTGCCGCCCGGATGATGGTGAGGTGGTTTATGTTCCAGACTGCCGGAAGACTGCCGGTTTTCTTTCTCCGTAGAAGAAGTTACGCCGGCACCCGCCGGAATAATTTTTTCCTGCTCATAAAAATTAATGGATCCCTCCCCTGAAATTGCCGTGGCAGGAGCTGTTTGATCAGGCGGGTTTAACGCTGCGGAAAGCGGACGGGAACTCGCTTTATCCCGGCGCCAATTCTTCCAGCGGCCTGCCAGCAGCCAGAACCCGATTCCGGTAACGGCAATACCGGAGCCGAGGTTCAGCCATATTGTAAAACTTTCGCTTTTAAAATAATTCCCAATCCACAGCACCACAAACCCGATCACGATAACACTGAACACATGGGAGATGGTAATAGTGAGCCCCAGAAGAAGCGCATCACGACTGCGCCCGCGGGTTCCCACCAGATAGGCTGCCATCAGCGATTTTCCGTGGCCGGGCCCCAGAGCATGAATAACGCCAAGAATAAAAGCCAACAGCAGTACAACAGCCATCATTCCCGGAGTAAGCTGTTGGTGATAGAGCATCTGTTTAATGGCGTCTATATTCATGGCTGCTGCCGAATCTGAAATTTTATTGTTATTTTGGGATAATCCAGCGCCTGGATTTTCAGTATGGTTTCATCGTAAAACACACCGTAAATATTCACTACCTGATCTTTTTTGCGCAGCCTCCCGGGATAAGTTGATAATAGTTCAATGCTGCCGGCGGGTTCCATGGAGAATTGCAGATAACGGGCGATATCATTTACCTGCATATTGGTCAGATCTGCTTTCTGCTTCGCCTGCCGGATCAGCAGGTTGCCGTTTTCAAACAGCAGTTTGGGATCAATGCTTATCTCATGCATCCCCGGCTGCAAATTCAGGCTGTCTGCAATAAATAACATGCCGAACTGCAGCGGCGCCAGCAGGGAATCGGTCAGCAGTTTGTTTCCAAAAAGAGAAATTATTCTGAGGTAATGCCGTTCACCGTTTATGGTAAAAGGGATATGGGATAAGGCGGTATTCAGTGAATCTTTGTAAAACTTAAAAAATGCCTCCACTTCCTGGCGGGTGATCACCGAGTCCCGGTCTGCATCGATCATCAGGCGGGAATGGGGGGCAATCTGCCCCAGATAAACAGATTCGTATTGCAGGGTCAGCATATCGGGGGCCAGCTCGGCAGTTATGGTTTCATGCATTTCCTCATTTGTTTTGGAAAACAAATAACCATGGGCGGCGGCCAGTTCTGCCGCAAGCAGGCACAGCAAAAAAGCTTGAATTATTTTTATATTTATCCGCTGCATTCGTTTCCTACCTGACCATGAGCATTTTTTTAGTAAATAAAACCTTTTCATTCAGTAAAAAACGGTAAAAATAGATTCCGCTGGATACCTGCTGTCCCAGATTATTCTTTCCGTCCCAAACTACACGATGCTGCCCGGCGGATTTATATCCTGCGAAAGGAACGGCAACTTCCTGGCCCAGGGAGTTATAGATTTTAACAGCCACCCTCCCCGCTGCCGGCATTTTGAAAGTAATGGTGGTGTTGGGATTAAAGGGATTGGGGTAATTCTGCATCAGTTGAAATTCCCGGATAACGGTCTGTGCTAAAGGGTCTTCCATTCCGCTGGGCTGCTGCAGGTTTATCTTCAATCCATAGCTGCCCATCTGGGTATTCCCGCGCCAGTATTCCATATTAAACGCAGTCACTTCCAGGAAACCATAGCCCACTTTGCCCTCATGAGCCACCCGCAGAATAACAACCCCGTTTGAATGGCCGTAGGTATGCGTAATAATTCCGGTGGGGGAAAACGGACAGCGCCCCAGCAGCACCTGCCCGCCGGAATCAGCAATTAAAAAAAGGTCGGGTGTGTTATCGTAATATTTCCCATACCATTCCCCTGCTTTCGGCCCTGCCTGGAAAACATTGACCACTGCACCCGGAAGCGGATTGCCGGCTGCATCTTTTACCGTAAGCCTGTTGTTTTGAGGCAGATCCTGTAAAAACACCCCGATATTCTGGGGTGAATTGTAGTTGCCTTTCCAGGCTCGATGACCTGCGATCAGATTCATGGCCATCGTACTGTATTCATCCATGTAGGTGTACTGACCGTTCATCAGGCCCTGCATCGGTTCATTGTAAACCCCGCCGCCGGTAAGCGGCATATAGGAGGTGCCGGCCACCAGTTGACCATTTTCCATTATGGCCACCGTTTCACCGCTGCCGTTTTCATTTACATTAAAACCGTATAAATCTATCAGATAACGGGCATGCCCCAGCTCGTGCATCAGTGAACCTTCAAAATAAAAGGCATTGCTGGAAAGGGTGCTGGTATGGTTTGCGTAGAAACTGCCGTCCAGCAGGGTTGCCGGAAATCCCCACTGCAGATCAACAGAAAGATCATTCAGGTTGGGCATGTTGGTGGGATAACTGCCGCCCGCCAGAGGCAGAGCGCTGTCCGGCACCACGGTAATTTTGTCCAGACGGATGCGGTCCCGCACGCCCTGCGGTGCATCGGGGAAAATGGCATTGGCAAACATACTGTTCCAGCGGTTAATATGGCGGTGTGCCCAGTCTTCCCAGCAGTTGCTGTGGACGCCGAGTTCTTTCTGATATTCATGGAAATAATCATAGACGCTCTGTTCCACATAAAATCCGCAGGAAATGGCATCGCTATAAACCAGCAGACTGTTATTTCCTTCCTCTTCTTCCGGCACCTGATTTCCGGCATCGAGAAAAAATCGGATTTCATGCCGGTTAAAGCTCCAGGGCCAGATCAGCTCAGCGGCAGCCGTATCCAGCGGGGGAATAGAAAGAGTGCCGGAATCGGCAGCAACACCGTCAATACTCCATTTATAGGGTACACCGGTCAGAAGGGAATCGGACCAGTTTTTCACGACCGCATGCCAGATCACATCACTGCCGGTAAATGGCCATCCCTGCACTGCCGGGTTATTTCCGCCCCAGACATAATCCATCCGCGGCAGACGGGAAATGTAGCTGATGGTCAGGTCAAGGCCCGGTTTAACGTAGGGATCTTCATTCACTTCTGCGGAATGGGGGCTGCGTATTCCGGCGGATGACAATGCATAAATAATATATCCGTATTTTTCAATTGAAACGGTGGAATTGTCGGTAAACGAATTCCCGCTGATATTCTGGGCAATGCGGGAATAGAGCATGCGGGCGCGCCCGTCGGCAATGGTATCGCTGTAACTGCGGCGATAAATATCGAAGGTCATTCCCGGCTGAGACGCCCATGTCAGAGTGCGATAGAAGGTTGTGCTGTCACTGGAAAGATGAAGGGATTGGGGAGCGGGCGGCAGATTGAGAGGATTCAGGGTTAGGAAAGCCGGAAAGTAAGCCCAGGGGATGGCCGTGACAACCTTGGAAACAGTTGCCTGCTGGCCGGTTACCGTGCAGGTAAACCGTACAAAAACGCTATCCCCGGCAGAAAGAGCCGGATCTGCAAAATTGCCCAGTTCCACCCCGAATGTGCCGTCGCCGGGAATGTTCGCCGGTGCCGCCTGATCCCAGCGGGGGGCATTTTCTAGCAGGACTTTACTTTCATCCTCGTTTAAATATGCGGTAAATGCTGCCCCGGGCGGCAGGTGCTGGCAGGTTGTTCCATCTGCATGTTTGACAAAATTTTTGAAATAGATATAATCATTCTCCAAAGCAGAGACATTTTGGCTGAGTAAAAACAGAGTAAAAAAAAGAACAAAAATCCTGAAAAAATGAGTAAAGCGGTTCATTTAAAATCCTGTATTAAAATCAAACTTCGGTAAATTTTTAAATATTCCAGTCAGGCGCCGCAAAGAAAGCACACTGAAACATTAATTATTTAAGCAATGTCATCTTCTGAATCCGGCTGTAACTGCCGCTTTGCAAGCGGATAAAGTAGATGCCGCCGGGCAGCCTGCTGCCGTCAAAATAAAACTCCTGCCGGCCGGAGGGCATCCACTGATGCAGCAATTCAATCACTTCCCCGCCTAAAATATTATATACCTTCAGAGACACCGGCCCGGCTGCCGGCAGGGTAAACCGGATTTGAGTGGAGGCATTAAATGGATTGGGATAATTTGCCAACTGAATTCCGGAGGGGACGGCCGGAACATTCGAGTTTGCAAGGTTGACCATTGCGGAGGGCTGCGGCACGACAAACGGATCTCCATTAAAGGTCATTCCATAATACCAGCTTCGGGCGTTATCACTGAACCCGTTTCGCCCCACTTCCTGAAAAGTGCGCAGAAAAGCTTGCCCGAAAGAGATTCCTTTGGCAAGCTCCGGATAAAAAATATTGTAATCCAGCATACCGCCGCTGTGGGTCGTCCCGATGCTGCTAATTCCGGCTGTCGTCTGAAAAGTATAAATCCCGGCGCAATACTGGTCCTCCACATAACGGCTGTTGCCGCAGGCAAACAGCAAATAAAAGTTGGCGTCTGTGCCGGCGGGCAAAATACTGCTGTTATAAAAATACTGGTTTTGCAACCCGTTGTTTACTTTAAAAGCATGTCCGCCGGACCAGGAATGCACGTACACATGAATCAGGCTGTAGGAATTATCCAGCCGGTCCCTGTAATCGACACCGGTGGTGGCATTTATATCCCAGATGCAATCCACCTGCGGGTAAGCCAGCGGCATATACAATTCAGAGACATCGTGCCCCCATTGAAACCAGTCGTCATCAGGATAGGCCAGTGCTTTAAAATCCTTGCGGATGGCACCAATATCCAGGCGGTAGCGGTGCACTTTGTCCAGATAAAAATTAATTATTCCGGCTGCATTGCCCATGCCGGCAGTGGGGGTAATCCGCCCGACCACAATATCGGGGGCTTCGTCAGCCCGGGGATAATCCGCAGTGTGGGTATCCAGGATACCATCGGGGCCTGCAGCAAGACCGGTGGCAGTCTGATGCTTCAGGTCCTGCCAGACGCCATCCAGATCCATATAATAGAGGTCCGCCGGATACTCCTGATAATGTCCGCCTGTATCCTCATCAAACTGAAACCAGGGAACGGGGAAATCTCCCATCAGCAGCACACCCTGCAGATCTTCAATTTTGCGCAGGGTGTCCCGCAATGTTTTCGCATCGCTGAACTGCATGGCATACACCAGCACTTCCGCACCTTCTGCCTCCCAATCTGCAGCGGTCTGCAGAACCTGATCTTCAACGGAAAAATATAATTCCGGCTGCACAATCATCAGGCGTACCTGACGAAGACTTTCTGTTTCCCGGATTTCCCGCGAACGGCCGCTGCGCAGTCCGCTGCTGTTTTCAACAGCAAATAGAACATACCCATAGGTACGAGCGCTATCAATTGTGGTATCGAACCAGATCGAATCGCTGATCCCTTCGGCAATTTTGCTGTACAGATAGCGCGGGAAATTGCTGACCAGCGTATCCTGCAGGGATCGGCGGTAAATTGAATAGCTGATACCGCTCTGCTTTTCCCATTTAATCTCGATCCCGCCGGAAAGCCGCTGCAGCCGCAATCCGCCGGGAGGCTCCGGCACGGCTGCATACTGCATGTGCAGGTTGGTGGGGAAATTGATCAGCGGAAGGATGGTGACAAAATCGGTAATACTGCCCTGTTCCGCCAGTTCATTCGGAGTGTAACAGGTGTAAAATATGGAAAAGGAATCCCCCGGCGCCACCGCCGGATTATCAAAATTACCCAGCTCAATGCCATACCACCCCTGGCCGCTGATGTTGGGATCGCCAAAAGCCCAGCGGGGGGATTCGTCTGTAAGAATATGATTATCGTCGCCATTCAGGGTAACGAAAAAGCTTGCGCCGGGCGGCAGATGGCGGCAGAGTTCATTATTATCATGCCGTACAAAACCTTTATAGTAAGCGTAATTATCGCCAAAGGCGAAAGAATCGATCATTGTTTTTTGGAATGCTGCGGAACGGTATTTGACTTCTCCGCCCTGTATCCGCGGGGTGCTGTCCCAATCTGCTTTCCATTCCCGGTAAGTCATGGGTTTGCTGTTATCGGGCGAAATCCAGCGGGTGCGGACCGGACCATTGTTCTGCGCCGTTAAGATCCCGGGGCAGGCACAGAGCAGAACACTTAAAAATGTGAGTAATTTTTTATTCATTTGAATATTCCTGTTGAACAGACAAAAAGCCCCGTTTCCGGCTGCAGGTCAGCAGAGTAGATGATTGTTCCACCCGGATATTTTGATGAGAAATTGAAAAGGAGGGCTTTCTGTAAAGAAGATTTGAATTTAAAGATAAATTGAATTGTTGTTAACAAAATTGCTTTTATATAAAAAATATTTATACCGTTCAGCCGCTGCAGAAACGATCCGGGTTCAGCCGGTATAAAAGGTGATTTAAAATACTTGTCAATAAGAATAAATCGCCGCATATCAGAAACATATGAATCCATTAAAATGATTGGTCTTAATCTGTCGATTCCCTAAAGCCATTCAATATTTTAATTGCCCGGATAAGCACTCTCCGCAGAAATGAGACGGCCGGTTAAAATGTAAATCCCGCTCCAAAGCGGTGGGTAACCCCCAACAGGCTGAAATCGCTGTAAGCATAATCGAATTTTAGGGTAAAGCCGGACATACCCCACTGCAACCCGCCGCCAAATGCATATTGTGCCACATCATGATTGATGTGATACCCGCCTCTCAGGAAAACAAGATCGTCATAACTCCATTCGGCTCCGATCTGGCTTAATGGTTTACCGTCATTGGGTTTTGCAGCGGAAAAGGAGATCAGCAGCTTCTGCTGTTCCATTTGCAGTGCATTCATGGATAAACCAAACTGAAAAGTGGTGGGCAGCGGATAGGATTCATTCACATATTTTACTTCCGAACCGAAATTTGCGATTTTCATCCCAAAGCGGAAATTTCGGAATCCGGTTACATACAGAATGGCAATATCGCCGCCGACCGCATTCGCATCAAATGATTCGTACAGGGACATATGAATATAATTGATCGTTCCGCCAAGAGTAACCCGGTCGGTAAGATAACGGGCGTAGGAAAGCCCGAAACGGTAATTCCCGGCATAAAATGTTTCTCCGGTACCGCCGGGCTGAAGCGGGGTGGTGACCTGCATTTCATCCGTGTACAGTGCGGTTACCGAAAGGGCAAACGTTCCCAGTGTACCGAACGAGCGGGAAGCCGCAGCAAACTCATGCTTAATATCGGCAAACCATTGTGTATGATTAAAAACCAGGCTGGTCCCGGGAATCCGTGCCAGTGCAGCCGGATTGTAGAAAGTTGCTTCGGCATTGTCCACCGCAGAGATAAACGATTCTCCCATGGCTGCCGCCCGGGGGCTGACCCCTATTTTCAGGAACTGGCCATCGGTGCTGCCCGGCCGTTCATTCTGGGCAAAGAGAAATAGTGGCAGTAACAGAATAAATAATACCAACTTTTTCATAACTTCATCTCACTTGTTTTATATCTGAAATTTTTCCCTATTTGATAATAACAAATTTCCCCACCTGAACTTCACCGGATTTGGTATCTTCCACCGTAAACAAATAAATACCGCTGGAAATCGCCTGTCCGATAGAGGAAGTTAAATTCCAGTCTTCAAATCCGCGGTCAGTGCTGTTGTGGCGGATCGTGGTTATTTGATCCCCCGCCAGCGTATAGATGCGGATTTCGCATTGTACCGGAAGGTTGGTAAACTGAATTCGGCGATCCTGTTCCATCCAGCGGTTCTGAACCTGGGCTTTTTCCCAGGGCGGATCAAAATCGTTATAAGCAATATCTCCCCGGTACGGATTGGGAACGACCATTACCTGCCCAACCGTTTTCGGCGGCGGCGTACCCGGAATAATAAGACGTGAATTATCGGATTTAGAAGATTCCTGCGAGGGGAAATTGGTAACCGAATCCGGTTTGGAAAAAGAAGTTACCGTGTAATAATATTCAAAGTTGTTCAGCAGCCCGTAATCAGTATATTCATATTCCAGCCCGGTATTATTCCCGTAACTGTTGCTGTCCACATCAAACTCGGCCAGAAGCGTCCAGGGGCCCTGTTCGCTGATGGTGCTTTTGTAAAGCCTGTATCCTTCGAACGGCTGCGGGGAATTGTCTCCCCGGTAGGGATCATTATATTCCTCCGGATTGACTGAATTTGGCAGGGGCGACCAGTTTAAATGAATTTCCTGACTGCGCACATCCACTCTAAGCTGCGGCGAGGGCGGCGGAGAGGGCACTTTAAAATCTCTTTCAGACAGGAAATCGAGGTAATCGGCATTCTCAAGCAGTTTTTCCAGCCCGGTCTTCGTTCCTGTGGGAAGACCGAAAACCTCCCCGATCTCAAAGTGCAGGGTATCACCCACATTTACCTGATCAAACGGACCGAAAGCCAGGGTCATATGAACCCGTTCCGGTTCAACGCGGTCCTGCATTATTTCCCCGCTGCTCATGGCCACCCGGTAACGAAGCGGATCATATCCGAATCCCCCCAAATCTTCATGATCGTACCACTTCATGGTCCAGATCAGATTGGAATCTGCCGGCTCCAGTATTTTTATCCCGATGGGGCTGAGTGTGTTGCCGTCATCTCCGCCGTCAACATCCTTGCCGACGCCCATATACTGATTGGGATAAAAGAGGGTCACTTCATCAATAAAGTTACTGGCAGCGGCGTTATTCCCGATTTCTCCATGCAGCCAGAAACCAACAAAGACATTCCGCAGGTTTCCTTTTGTGGGAATTACATCATAATTATAAACAATAAACTCATCCAGCGGCTGGGAACTCCAGGCATAACTGCGCTGAATTACATCCAGAAATAACGGGTGATGGTTTTCCACATTCAGAATGGTATAATCATTGTAACGGCAAATTAAATCCTGATCCGAAACGGCGGTATACTGGGTCCAGTAGGGAATATCCAGAGTATCTCCCTTTCGGGCAACCCACACCGTATCCCAGGGTTCGGCGGTGGGATAAAATTCATAGGGGGTAAAGTGCGTACGGCTGACCGATATCAGGGTATCCCCGTTCTCATCAATGGCGCCAATCCAGATGCCGCCCTGAAAAACATGTTCTTCATTGCTTCCCGGCGGTACTTCACAATTTAAAAGGCCGCGGTAATTTGCATTTACGCTGTTGTCAGGGCTGTCGTCCCAAGTGCCGAAATTGGTAATGATCTGCCGTACTTTACCTACATTATGTAATTTATAATCCAGATTCGTAAACTGGGCCGGCAGGGAAGTTAAGAAAAGCAGCACCCCTGCAACGGTGAACCCGATTATTCTATGAGTTCCAGTCATTTGTTTCCTCAACCAATCATTTTGTTAGATTTACCACAACTCTGTTTTTGCCGCACCAGGCATTCTTATTCTGGTCTGTTTTGCGGACGTTAATTTTTTTCATTCTGAAAAGTCATTTTTCCTATTTACATGAGTTCGATACAACAGAATGCGGCACTATTTTGTCATGGATTCGATAAACTCACCATGACAATTGCAGGTTCATAGTTACTCTGAACTTGAAGAGTGGTTTATGCATGACACCGAACTCACCTTATTTAATAATCACAAACTTGCCAATCTGTATTTTACCGTTTTTTAAATCTTCCACACTGAACAAATAGATGCCGCTGGAAACCGCCTGCCCGATATCGGAAGTCAGATTCCAGTCTTCGTACCCTTTATTGGGGTCCTGATGCGAAATGGTGCTGACCAGATCGCCGGCCAGTGTATAAATCCGTATTTCGCATTGCGCGGGTAAATTAACAAACTGAATCCGGCGGTCCTGTTCCATCCAGCGGGCACGGGAGGGATCCGGTTTTTCCCAGGGGGGATTGTAATCATTATAGGCAATATCTCCCCGGTAAGGGTTGGGAACAACCATCACATTGCCGACCGTATTCGGGGGCGCCGTTCCCGGAATCACTTCAACCGCATTTTCGTTGATGCTGGATTCCAGCGAAGGAAAGCCGGTGGTGGTATCCGGTTTGGAAAAGGAGGTGACCGAATAATAATATTCCAGGTTATTCAGGAGACCGTAATCGGAATAACTGCGCTCCAGGCCGGTATTATTTCCAAAATCATCCATGGAATCGTACTCGCCCAGAAGTGTCCATGGGCCGGTGGGCCCCTGTGTGCTTTTATAAACCCGGTACCCTTCGAAAGGCACGGCCATGCTGTCCGCGCGGTATGGGTCGAAATATGTTTCAGGATCAACCTGACCGGGCTGCGGATCCCAGGCAAGCACCACCTGCTGGTCCTGAATCTCAACCCGCAGGGGCGGCTTTGGCGGCGGGGAAGGCGTGCGGAAATCATTATCCACCAGCCAGTTAAACAATTCCGTATTATCCAGCACCCCGTTTAAGCCTTCTCCCAGTATTTCTCCAACCGCAAAATCCAGGGTATCCCCGTGATTTATGTTAAAAGGGCCGAAAGAAATAATGAACTGGGAACCGACCGGTTCCTGCTGATTTTGCATGATGATCCCCTCGGACATTTGGATATACCGCAGGCTGTCCGATGCAGGCGGGGCACTTCCCCCCTGCCCTTCGTACCAATTGAAAGTCCAGCGGAGAGAGGCCGGGTCTGTGCCTTCCGGCGGCCTCATGGTGATGCCGATAGGCCCATAGGCGTCGCCGTCAATTTGCCCCTCATCATCTTTAGCAACACCCAGTTTCAGATTCTCATAAAACAGGGAAAGATCATCAAGCGCAAACCCCCATCCCTGCCCGCGGTAACCCACATTCCCGTCCAGCCAGAAAGCGATATAAACATTTTTCAAATCATTCCGGGTGGAAATCAGCCGGTAATGGTAGGCAATCATTTCATCCAGCGGCGGCGAACTCCAGGCGCGGCTCACCTGAATTACATCCAGATAAAGCGGTTTATGATTTCCGATATTGGTCAGGTTATAATCACTGTAGCGGCAGACAAAATCTTCATCGGATAATCCCACATATCCGGGCCAGTAGGGTATATCAACAGTATCGCCGCGGCCGACTGCCCAAATGGTATCGTAAGGTTCCGCCGTGGGAAAAAACTCCACCGGGGAATTCCAGCTGGTGGTGACAGACACCATCGTATCGGAACCCACCACTGCCCCAACCCATATTCCGCCTTCGCCGACATGCTCTTCGAAGCTGTTGGGCGGGTACTCACAATAAATCAGGCCGGTAAAATCCAGGTAACTGGTTGGCCACAAGCTACCAATATTAGAGATAAACTGTCTCACCTGGCCCACATCATGCACTTTCCAATCCAGATTCCCCTGCTGCGAAAATGCGGAAGCGGCCATGCTGAAAAGCAGTAAAAGAATAATTTTAAAAGACGATGCTTGTTGCATATTTAATTCCAATTTAATTAAAGCTGATTACAAAGGCTAAAAATCTATACGCAGGCCCAGTTTTATATGACGCCCGGTGGCGAACTGGCGGGGATCCAGCAAGGGATTCAGCGCATACCAGCTCATCAGACGGCGGGTACCATTTGCCGCTAACTGAGAATCAAGGTCGCCGTATTTAAAAGGTTCACCGGTGTAAGTATTAAAACCGTAATCAATCTGCACGTTTTTGTAATCGAAAATGTTGAAGAAATCGGCAAAAATGGATATATCCAGCCCGGTTACCGGAAAGGTTTTCTGAAATTTCAAGTCAGTGATGAAATTGGCCGGCCCGGTTGCGGTATTTTCTGTCTTCTGCAGCACCGCCGGATCCAATGAATAAGGCGTGTAGGGCTGTCCTGACGTATAGCGGGAGAGCACGGTTAGATTCCAGTTATCGGGCAGCTTCCAGCCGAACAAATTGGGTGCACGGCCCTCCGGCGAATTTAAAGAAGCCTGTAAAACCAGTTGATGCCTTACATCCCACCGCAGCGGCCTTTCCCGGATGGGCAGGGGGAAATCAGTAAGTGAGCGGCGGTAATTCTCGAATGCGGAGGATGAATAGCCGTTTGCCCACTGCAGGGTGTAAGTCAGTTTTCCTGAAGTATATCCCGAATACCGCTTGGTCAATTCAAATTCCAGTCCGCGGGCGCGGGCATATCCTTTATTATCATACAGATTGACCGGAACACCCAGATTGCCGAGCAGGCGGGTTGTTTCCACCTGCTGGGAAATATCTTTTGTATAACTCTTAATATCAATTGCCCAGTTCTTCGCCAACTGACGGGTAAACCCGAATTCATAAAGGACTGTCTGCTCAAAATCAAGGTGCGGATTACCTGTAAATCCGCCGGTGTAGGGATCGCGGTAAAAATACTGCAGTTCAGGAATCTGATTAAAATGGCCATAGGAGAAGAATACAACCATCTGTTCCGAAACGGGAAAGGATATGCCAAAACGGGGACTCAATTTATATTTCATCTGATTCCAGTCCGCATTTAATCCCGTGGCGCTCTCCCAGGTATTTTTCCAGCTATTACTTTCCACAGTAGAGCCCAGGCGGAACCAGTCCACCCGGATGCCGGCATTAATAATCATTACTTCTTTTTCGAACTTGTCCTGCAGATAAGCTCCGCCCAAAATGGGATATGCATTGAAAACCCAGCGATTCTGCCCAAATTCCTTATAGGGCCCTGCCGGTGCCGGGAAAAATTCCTCATTCTCGTAAAGATAGCGGCCGTAATTGGAAAGCTGATGTCCGCCATCCTGAATATCAATATACTGCAGATCATTATAACGCACCTCAATCCCGCTCTTTAACAAATGCTCCGGATGAACCTGCGAAGTAATATCCCCTTTGAAGGTATAGGTGTGGGTAATATCATCCCGCCAGATGCTTTCCTTACTGCGGGGAGAAATAAAACCATACACATCAGTCTGCGGTGCAGTTATTGTGGACCGGACAGAATCCGGAATACCGTTGAATTTTTCTTTGAAGGTACCATAGTCGTACCAGTTGCCTCCTTTTGCAAACTGCCAGAAATCGGGCGGACGCATGTCATTCAGAGATCCATCATAATCCACATACAGATAACCTAAATTAATGTTATACCAGGTGGACTTTGAAAGGGTGTGCTTAAAGGTGAAATTGACATTTTGATTGGACCGGTTGTAATCGGCCGTATTATTGGGATAATTTTTCCAGATCCAGTTGAAATTGCTCCAGTCCTTCCAACTGCCGTGGTAACTGAAAACCATGGCCAGTTTGTTGGATAAATCCCAGTTCAGCTTCCCGTTCAAATTACTGGTATTATTCTGTTTTTTGGTGATATCCACGCCCATAAAGGAGAATTGATCGCGGTCCCGGTGGTTGTTGTAAGGCGTGTTGGTCATGCTGACATTACCGGAGAGGAAAAAGAACATTTTACCGGGCAGGTCCACACCGATATTCGGGAATAAATTGCTGGTCAGCGGCTCGGGGCCACCTAAATAAAAGGAGGTGTACTGCGTGTTGTACGTATCCAGCAATTCAATTTCGGAAGTCTTGTATTCCACCCCGCCGGTTACACGGTTACTGCCCGAGCGGGTGGTAATGTTCACCACCCCGGATTGTGCCTGCCCGTATTCAGCGCTGAAAGCGCCGGTCAGCAGCTCCATACTCTGCACATCCACCACATTCAGATCCAGAACATCGCGTCCGCCGTAAATGGGGTGAGTAACCGGCACACCATCCACCATGTATAGAATTTCTCCCCCGCGGCCGCCGCGCACGTGAATATCCTTTAAACTTTCATCACGCACCTGCAACTGCGATCCTTCCCCCAGATTAATGCTCTGCGGCCCGGCATCCACCATGGAACCGCCCTGCAGCAGAAATATGTCCGTGGTGGACTCAAATCCCGGCGTATTGGCAATTTCTTCCCGCGAGGCTGCCCGGCGGGTGGAGGTAATATCCTTCTGCACAATCGGCTGATCGGCAATCACTTCCACCGTGGGGCCTTCCACTGCATCGGATTCCAGCTCAACATCAATGCGCTGTGTTAAATCCACTTTTATCTGGACTTCCCGCACAACCAGAGAATGATATCCGATATAGGAGAATTCCAGGGAATAAACACCCGGCGGCACCTGCAGAATGTAATAAAAGCCGTCTTCATCCGTGGCCGAACCCAGGCTGGTGCCCTGAACCAGCACATTGACCCCGATCAGGGGGTCACCGGTTTGGCTGTCCACTACCCGTCCGGCCAGTTTTCCGGTATTCCCTGCCAGCAGCATCTGCCAGAAGTTCAGGATAATTATGAAAGCAATCCATGTAATACGAGTTCGCATGTTAAAAATACTCCTTATTAAAAACAGATTTATTGATACCCCAGGCTGTGCAGCATTTCATCGGCCATCACCTGAGCATCGTCTTCCGCCATAAAAAAGAGGGGAAATCCCAAAACAATGGTATCAAACACCGAGCCGTAGTAGCGCAATCCCACAGGTTCCCCCCGCCAGATGGGAATTCCGCTCTGGATATCGTTGGCATACTGGTAAATAACCTGAGTAAAGCCGGCTTGCCGGGGCATAATATTAATGTAGCCGAGCTTTCCGGAATAAGGCCATTCAGCCAGTTTAATGGAATCCACCTGTGCATCGGAAAATTCAGTATCTTTATTGGCCCACACGCCGGTAAAATCCGTGGGAATAAAAACCGATTCATTGGCGGTGAGAATATGCAGATAATCATGAATAAAATCGCCGTCATTAAAGGTTTTCGGGAACGGTTCCGACTGAGCAAAAGATTTCAATATGCGCCATCCGCCCATAATCAGGTCACCACCCACATTCAAATAATCTTCAACATCTTTAATGTAGCTCGGCAGTTTGTGCACATTCTGGGGAGTGGAGTAGGGATTATCCGCATGCCAGATGATCAGTTTGTACTGGCCCAGCACATTCTTGGGCACCATTCCCTGTTTAAAGAAGTCCCATTGTTCGCTGGTATTGAATATCCGGGCATAAAATGAATCCACCACTGCATCTTTATTTTTATAGAAACTTAATCCGGCTGTAAAGAGGCTTTCATCCGTTTCATCAATAATCAGAATGTCTTTTTCAAAAGTGGCTTCCACCAGAACCACCTGCACGCTGTCCCCATGCGGATCCACCAGATTGGTATTATCC
>JBAPTX010000583.1:0-9166 GCA_049282375.1 Calditrichia bacterium | reverse complement strand
GTATATTCATCGGAACTGTTAATGCCTCTGGTTTCAAATTGCAGCCTTTCTTCCGGTAAAAGAAAAACGCCGGTGACCTGATAGGGAGTTGTTTCATTTTTAAACTTTACCTGGAAACCGGCACGGTGCGCATCAAAAGATTCCTGCGCAAATAATAAAGTGGAGGATAAGGAGAAAAAGACTATAAAAATGAACAGCTTAAAGGCAATACTTATAAACAAAGGTCTATAACAATTTTTCTTTTTGCTCCAGCGCCTCGATTTGTTTTTTATCATGGCCATATATATCCTCTCTGAAATTCAAAATGCCGTTTTCATTTACCCAGGCCGTTTGGTAAATGATATGGACCGGTATTTTTTCAGGTAAGTGGACATTTACCGGTTCGTCTTTATGCATATATTCGCGAATCTTCTCCGGGTTCCATTTGCTGTTGTCCGCCAGCAGATATTCTGCGAGTTTCACCGGTTTTTCAACCCGGATACACCCGTGGCTGAAATCCCGTTCATCACGTTTAAATAAATAATCTGCAGGGGTGTCGTGCAGGTAAATACTTAAATTATTCGGGAATATGAATTTAATGGATCCCAAAGCATTAAACTCCCCCGGCTGCTGAACAATCCGGTAATTAAAATCGGACGGTTCCACTTCTTTCCAGTTTATTTTGGTTGCCTGCAAGGGTTCGGCATCGGGATCCCAGTTGTCATAAATGCGGTAATGATTCCGGCTGATATACGTACTGTCCTTTTTCAATTTTGGTAAAAATTCTTCCCGTGCGATCTTCAAGGGGACTGTCCAGGTCGGGCTGAAAACAATATATTCCAGTGAGTCAAAGAATACAGGAGTATTTGTATCATAAGCTCTGCCAATGATTACGGGCATTTTCAGGGCAATTTTATTGTCTTTATAAACTGTTAAAGAATAATCGGGAATATTAACTTCAATATACTTTCCGCTATCCACTTTCGGAATCTGGCGCAACCGCTCCAGGTTGATTTCAATTATCTGAATCCAGTGTTCCACCGGTTTGTTAAGCATTTCCAGAGTGGATGGCCCTACTTTCCCATCTGCCGTCAGCCCGTGCCGCTGTTGAAAATTCTGAAGCGCCGACTCCACCTGCTCATTGTAAACATTGGAATCGGCCAGCATTAGCTGCAGTCCGGAGATATCACCGCTTAAATAAAGGCGCTGCCGCAGTTGTTTTACCGCTTCGCTGGTGTCTCCTTTTTCAATGACTTTATCGGAAATGATAAGCGGAAAACCGCCGGCTTCTGCTGTCGCCTGGTATTCGCGCAAGTAACTGCTTAACATTTTAAACTGATAATCATCGGGCATTAAATCGAATAAAGCATTTTTTACCCTGTTGTCATCCAGGGCAAATGCCAATCGGATGGCCAGCCCGCGATGCTCGGGATGAATAAACCATGTGGTATCAATTTGGGTGGCATCCACCCGTCCATGATATAAATGTGAGGCATAGGTAAAGTAGGCGGTCGTCATACGTAAATCGAGATCCACCATTGGAGCGGCCGCTGAAGAATCCATGGTCCCGGAATATGCCTGCTGTCTTAACCGTTCAATTTCAGTAAAATCGTAATCATCCATTCTATATCCCAACTTCTCTGAATCGCGGATAGCCAGCAGCAGGGAATCGCTTTGCGGGCGCCATTCGCTGGCCTCCACCCAGGCCGGCTGGTACTTGCGGATTCGGTAAAACCGCTTGATCTCCTGGCTTAGATGATCTTTTTCATCGGGGTCTTTTATCAGCCTGCGGACATCGAGTGTATCCAGGGTGGTTTTAATTAGTTTTGTAAGGGATTCATGAGTAATTTTTTTTGAATGGTTGGTCTCTTTATTTCCACTGCAACTGAATAAAACGGCAAGCAACCCAAAAAATATGAAACCTGTTGTAAAAATTTTTTCTTTCCTGAACTTAAATATTTCCATTTGACTAGATAACCTGTATTTTATTAAATATTTAACTCCAAATCTTTTATAAACATTTAAATCGCTTTACTTGACCTTAAGTTGAATCTGTATTCATATTAACATCCTGTCATTTAAAAATTGGGAGCTAAAGCAACAATTATAAAGGAAAGTAATAAAAACGCTTAAGTATTCACCACTTCTCCACCGTTTGGATGCAACACCTGACTGGTCATAAAAGATGCATCTTCGCTGGCGAGATATACATATGCCGGGGCAACTTCGCAGGGCTGGCCCGGTCGTCCCAGCGGCACTTTTTTCCCGAAATCGGAAACACTGCGGAATGTGGAGGGAATCAGCGGTGTCCAGATGGGCCCGGGCGCTACGGCATTTACCCGAATACCTTTTTCAGCAAGATTGGCGCCCAGCGAACGGGTAAAGGCGGTGATCGCTCCTTTGCTGGCGGAGTAATCCAGTAAATGGGTACTGCCGCGGTAATTGGTTACGCTGGTTGTATTGATAATACTGTCCCCACTTTGCAGATGGGTAAGCGCCGCCTGGCTTAAATAGAACATTGCGAAGACATTGGTCCTGAAAGTGCTCTCCATTATCTCAAAATCCAGATCCATAAAATTATCCACCGGATGCTGCTCTGCGGCATTATTGACCAGAATGTTCAGTTGCCCGAACTGCTCAACGGTTTTTTCAACGGCATTTTTGCAGAATTCGGCTTTTCGGATATCCCCCTGCAGCAGCAGGCATTTCCTTCCTTCCTTTTCCACCAGTTCTGCGGTTTTGCGGGCGTCTTTTTCCTCCTGCAGGTAAATTACAGCCACATCGGCTCCCTCCCGCGCAAAATGGACCGCAACCGAACGGCCGATACCGGAATCTCCGCCGCTGATCAGGGCAACCTTATCCTGTAATTTTTCGCTCCCTCTGTAACTTTCTCTGATGACAACAGGCTCCGGCTCCATTTTATATTCATCTCCGGGAATCTCCTGCGTCTGTTCAGGCAGATCTTGCGGCATTTTTTGCCGATTGCTCATGGCTGTTTCTCCCCCTTTATATCTTTCTAAAAACGTATATCAATGCTTAAATGTAATAATATAAAATCCCGATTATTACTATTATAATTCAAAAACAGTATGATATAAATAGTTGGTATTATGAAAATTTTGTAGTAGTTCAGGGGAATGCAGCAGAAAAGATCATTATTGTTTTTAAAAGAAGGCGAAAATTACACTTAAATCTGTATTTTTTTCAACTGAATCCCGACTGAAGTATAGGGGTATCCATGAAAACGGCGCATAGCCGGTTTGACTTCCTGCCAGTTTAGATCCAGGTCCAGATTGCCCACCAGTGTGAAACCCGGCGCCTGCAGAATATGCCTGCGGAGCTCTGATTCATCAAAGAAATTCCAGTCCACCGGGAATTCTTTTCCGGGACCGCTGTACCAGATTTCCGCGCTGGCATCTTCATAAAAATCTGTGGTGATCAAAAGTTTACCTCCCGGTTTCAACACCCGGTGAAATTCCCGCAGGGTGGCATTGCGGTCGTTGTCCGGCAAATGTTCGATCACTGAAATGCAGAAAATAAAATCAAAGCATTCAGCCAGGTAGGGCAGTGCGGAAAGGAAACCGCGGGCATACCCAACTTTTTCCCTGTGCAGCCTGTCGATGCGCTTCTGCGGCAGATCTACATCCAGCGCGCTGACATAACGCACCCGCTTTGCCAGATAGACGGGAAAAATTGAAGCGCCCGAACCTGCATCAAGAATAACGCTGTTTTCGTCAAGCTCCGCCTGCTGGAGCGCCCAGGGGTACTCCCAGCGTTTGCTCGGATGCAGATAGGAAACCCCCTCTTTTTGAGTCAGATGGTCCATTTCCTGCAGTATATTCTTAAAGTGCGTTTCCTCCAGTTCCGCAAGATTAAGCACCCGGTTGGACGCCCTGCGGTTACTCTTTGCGACATTTCTTTCCTTCAATTCACTAATGATAAATCTCCTCTTGTTTCAGGTCTTCAACGAAACTGTTCAATTCAATTAATACCTCTTCAGTGGAAATCTGGTTCATACAATACTGTCCGGCCTCACAGTGGTTTTCGATGAGACAGAATGAAGGGCCGAACTTTTGAGTATTCCGGAAGGGGCACTGCACATTCCAGCCGGCCGCCCGGCTGTTGTTCTGTTGCGGCAGGTAAATGTTGGGGGCGGTGGGACCGAATACCGCAAAGGCGGGAATTCCCACAGCCGCCGCCATGTGCATCAAGCCGGTATCATTGCAGATTAGAAGCCTGCAGCGGCTCAGCAGGGCCGCCACTTTTCTCAGATGCAGCTCGCCTGCCATTGTCACTGAATTCCGGTGCTGCATGGCGGAAACGGTCTGTTCGGCGGCTTCCCGTTGAGGGCCGTGGAAGAGCAGCAGATGAGCATCCCGGGCCTCGACCAGCCAGTCTGCAACCGCAGCCAGCCGCTCTACGGGCCAGCGTTTCAGGTGAGAGGATGCTACCGGTGAAATCCCGATTAATGGATTATTGCCGCCGTTTTGCCCCTGCAGAAATTCGCGGGCAAACCGGTAGTCTTCCTCTCTTAAATAAAGACGGGGCAGTAAAGATTCGGGCACTTCAATTCCCCAGTTGCGGCGGACGCCTTCTCTGATGGCGCTTAAACCATTGAAACCTTCACGGAGCAGCGAATCCTGCTCGTCAGGATCAACATTCAACTGCGGAATGCCGCTGTCGTTTGCAGCATCCTTCAGGGCGATGACGGTGTGGGAGGCGTCCAGGATCAGGTCAAAACTCTGCTGCTGAAGCCATTCCTGAATGCGGGGATGAATTCCGGGCGCTCCGTAATCCCCCCAGTGATGCAACCCCCAGTCCTGGAGACTGAAAAGTTCATCAAGAGCGGGGTCCGCATCCAGAATCTGAAGAGCGGGGAATGCGCCGGCGGCGGTAATATGCGCGTCCGGATTGCTTGCCCGCAGGGCGTGAATAGCCGGCAGCTCCATAATCACATCTCCTATCCCGTAACGGAGACAGAGCAGGATTTTTCTGGCATCTTTAATTCTCATAAACTCAGATAATGTTTAGATGTTTTAATAAGGGGGAATCGATTGTAAACACAGATACTATTTGGGCAATCCGGCCGCTGAGACAAATTGTTCCTGCCAGAATTCCCGCAGAGAATCCTCCCGCTCTTCCGGTTCACACAGGTACACTTCCGTGCCGGGACGCTTAATTATTTTGAATCCGCTGGACCGCAGCATGGCTTCCACAGCAGCGTGATTGGCCGCCCACCAGTTGGTGGGATCGTTGACAAAACGGTGTTCGATAAAGGCCATTTTCGGCCAGCCCGGTTTCAGGAAGACTTCCCTCTGACCAATATCAAAATGCTTGTCTTTCGTTTCATAGACATCCATTCCAGGCATTGTCAGGGTTTGAAAAACCATTAATCTGCCGGTGAGCTGAGCAACCATATCCAGCGCCAGCAGGGGATAGCGCAGGTGATAAAAAACGCCCAGAAACAATACCAGATCATACCTCACGTTTTCCCGGATCAGGTCGTAAACCTGCATGCGGCGCAAATGGATTTGCTGCTGCAGATTGAAAATGCCGGCCGCCCATTCCGCCTGCTTCAGATAGTGGGCGTTCATATCAATTGCGGTCACTTCCGCGCCGCGCCTTGCCAGCTCTATTGAATAATATCCGGCGTTGCAGCCGATGTCCAGCGCGTGCCAGCCATGCAGGTCCTGCGGCAGAACCGGTGCAAGTTCCTGCCATTTATATGCCGGAAAATCGCCCAGAAAATGATCCGGCGCCGTCTGGCTGCCGTCGGGCAGATGCAGGTTATGAAACCACGGCTTCAGTTTTTCAATTTGTTCTGCATATCCTTGAGTGGTAGTTGATTCCATTTTCATTCCTTTAAAAAAGATTTACTGTATTTGCAGGCTGTCTGTTGAATTCAGCAGCAGCAATTCCGGCCCGTAATCCTTTAAAGATAAAATGCTGATAGATGCCGGGCTGATTTCGAAGCGCAGGATAAAGTCAAGCGGCATCCCCAGAAAATAACAAAGCAGGGCGCGCAGGGTATCTTTATGGCTGAATACGGCAATGGTTTGATCCCGGTACTCGCGGCGGATTTCATCGAAAAACCGGACGGTTCTTCCCTGAACTTCCGACAGCAGTTCTCCGCCGGGAATGCGGAATCCGCTGCGAAACTGATTGTATAATTGCCAGGCTTCTTTACCGTGCAGTTCATCCAACGATTTGCCGGTCCAGTGACCGAAATCGATCTCATTCAGTTCTTCGCGTAGATTTACCTTCAGCCCCAGTTTTTCTGCCAGCGGGGCAGCCGTATCCCGCGTTCTTTCCATCGGGCTGCAGAAAATTTGATTTATTTGAACATCGCTCAGCCGGGCGATCAGTCCTTCTGCCTGTTTCCGGCCTTTTTCGGTGAGGTGCACCCCCGGCGACCTTCCCGCCACTGTTTTCCCGACAGTGGCGGTTTCCCCGTGCCGGATCAGGTAGAACAGACTCATCAGCGGACCCGCCTTTCACCTTTGTTTGCAGATTTTCCCGCTTCTGCAAACTCCTGAAATCTGGGATCGGGATTCAGTACATAGCGGTCCACCACTTCCTCGGCAAAGGCGGCATACTCCTCCAGATTGCGCGGCGGACTGGTGTGGTGCGGCTCGATTCCCCGGGAGGGCGGTGTAAAGCAGAGTGTGACAGTTGTTTCAAAATCGCGGATCGCCTCCATCTGCCGGTCATACCATTCCAGGGCATTGGGACGGTGCCAGTCCGCCCAGTTAATGCCCGTGCGGAGTTTGCGCACGCCCAGATCGTTCAGCCATTCCACAATCTGATCCAGGCGGTGGTCTTCAAAATGAAACCACTGGCACATGCCCATTTCCGGGTTAAACTCTTTCATGGAGGGTTTCGGGGTTCCGTCGGCGCGGATCAGCCCCATGTAAAAATGGCGGTAATAGGAACTGCCTTCACTCTCTTTGTGGCGGGTGGTTGCTTCCCATTCCGGCGGCAGATCCAGCAGGCTGTACCAGAATACTTCATCAACACGCCCCAGCAGCAGCTCGGAAACTTTACGGATGGCAAACACCTGGATTTCATCTGCGCCAAAGGTGGAGGCGCCGGTTTCGGTAACCCATACCGGCAGATCGCTCACGGCTTCAATTTCACTGATCTTCTCCGGCCATTCATCAATCATCCAGTGATTCCAGTCCAGCGGAAACCCGTGCACCGCCACCACATCCAGGTACTGCAGCAGACCATAACTTTTAAGCAACTGCAGGAACTGCGGATCGATGGGGGCAAGGCCGCCCAGCACCTGAATTAATTCCGGCGCTTTATGGCGAACCGCCTGCGAAGCCATTTTGACCATCTCGGCAAACATTTCCCATTTGGTGTCGATTGAAAAATCCCAGTGAGACATGTTGTTGGGTTCGTTCCAGAATTTCACGGCTCTAATCATAAGGGGATAGATCCTGTTTAATGAAACTTCGAAATTGAATTTCTATGCTCAGCTATTTGTTTGAAGGCTCATTCAGCCGGGTATCGAAAGTATCATTGCCGCAATTGGGGCACTTGGGAATCTTATCCCCCTGAGTGACATGAACCTTCTCATGGCAATTTTCGCAGCGAAAATCGCCGGTCTCCCGCGCTCTTTCTCCTGCTTTGGCAGACATTTTGTTCACTCCTTCCTTTTATTTGACTTCTTTTAAATTCCGGGTTCAGGCATTCAGCGCCACGCCTGCAGAGTACCCTTTTCCGCGAGACGGCACTGCTTCCAGATAATTCACCAGCTCAACCGCACGGTGGTCCGCGGTGTGGAATTTTAGTATTTTCCTGCGGGCATTTTCCGCAATGCCGCGCCTTTTTTCCTCCGGCAGAGTTTGCAGATAGCGCAGCGTATTCTCCGGTGAACGGCTGATCAGAATTTCCGACCCGAATTCAAAAAAAGTATCCAGTCCGTCCCAGTAGTCGCTGATCACCGGTACTCCGCATGCCGCCGCCTCGAAGAGCCGTACGCTGGGGGCATAACCGGCCGCAATCATATCCGCCCGGGTGATATTTAAAGTGAAACGCTGGCGGTTATAAAAACCGCGGTGCCGGGCCGGCGGCAGATGTTCCATCCGCTCAATGTTTTCCGGCCACTTTACGGACTCCGGATACTGCGGCCCGGCCACTGCAAACCGGCCCTGCGGCCATTTCCGCGCCGCCTCCAGCATCAGATTTTCCAATGGCGGCTGACGGTCTTCACTGTAAGTGCCCAGGTATCCCAGATCATAATCTTTTTCCGCTTCCTCCGGAAAGTACAAATCCGGATCGACCGAGCAGTAGAGCGGGCGGGCCATGGGCGCGCCGTATTTTTTTTCAATTTCCCGCAGAATTGACCCGCCGGTAAAGGACAGATACAGATCGAATTCCGGAATCAGATCGGGTCTTATATATTCAAAATCATTCCGTTTCAGCTTTGCCAGCGTTACCGGTGTGTCAATGTCATAAAAGGCGGTGGTCTGCCTGGCAATGCGGTTCACCCATCTGCCCACTTCCACCCCGTCGGGAACAAATGATCCCACGATGACCAGATCGGCTTCCCTGACGGCATCTGCAAAACGGTCCTGCAGGTCCTCCGTTGTGCGGTATAATTCGGTGCGGCCGTACGGCGGATTGGGCAGGTCGCGGTTATCGCGGTACCAGGGCACATCCCGCTCCAGAAATAATACCTGATGCCCCTGCCGCACCAGCGCACTGACCAGCCCGCGATAGGTGGTGGCGTGTCCGTTCCCCCAGGAGGAAGTGATCGATAAACCCAGGATAACGATGTTGTAGGATTTTATCTCCATCAGGCCACTTTCCCGCTTTGCGATTTAAGTTGATAAAGCACCTGTTCCACCTGTTTTGCCCGGTTCCGGTATGTGTGTTCGGACAGAATCCGTTTGCGGGCAGCCCGGCCGATCTGCGATGCCTTTTCGGCGGACAGGCCGCTGAGGAGTCCGGTAACTTCTTCGCCGTTGTGCGCCACCAGGCATTCGCGGTCCGGCTCCAGAAACAGCTCTATGCCCTTCCAGGCGTCGGTAATCAGACAGGCGCCGGCGCCGGCGGCCTCAAACACGCGGGTGGCCGGGGAAAAACCGATGCGCGCCATGCTCTCGCGGTTGATATTCAGCACCGCCCGCGGCGTGCAGTTAAAGGCGTTGTGATCCTTTGTATAAACATGGCCCATATA